>DATLZG010000462.1:0-4114 GCA_035574095.1 Burkholderiaceae bacterium
TGGCGATCCCGTTCGCGTTCGATGCGATCAAGCTGGCCGGCGCCGCCTATCTGTTGTGGCTGGCGATCAACACGCTGCGCGGCGGCGGTCTGTCGTTCGCACCGCAGCCGTTGCCGCCGGTCGCCGACCGCGTGCTGCTGCGCCAGGCCTTCGTCGCCGCGCTGGTCAATCCGAAGGTGGCGATCTTCTATCTGTCGCTGTTTCCGCAGTTCGTCAACCCGGACACCGGGCCGGTGCTGGCGCAGAGCCTGGTGCTCGGCGCGCTGCAGATCGCGATCGCGGCCGGCGTTGACATGTCGCTGGTCACTGTGGCGGGACTGCTGTCGCGCTGGTTCACGCGCCGCCCGCTATGGCTGCGCGTGCAGCGCCTGTTCCTGGGCGGCGCTTTCGGCGCGCTGGCGGTGTGGCTGGCCGTCACGCCGGCCCGTTCGCAGCAATGAACGACGCCTTCGGTTTCGCGCCGGCGCCGCAGACCGAAACCGAGCCCGACGGCATCGAGCGTTTCGACCGTTCGATGCCGCAGCCCGGCAGGATCGCGCGCGCGATCCTAGACGGCTTCAACCGCCACTACCGGCTGTTCCGCTACGTCGCGCAGCAGGCCAAGGCGCGTTTCGAAAACGGCGACTGGCACGGCATGCGCGCCTCCGCGCGCGAGCGCATCGCGTTCTACGACCAGCGGGTGCTGGAGGCGGTGGAGCGCATCAAGCGCGATTTCGACCTCGAGTCGCTCACCGACGAGGAGCGCGACGCGCTGTGGCAGGCGGTCAAGCAGGCATACGTGGCGCTGCTCGCCGAGCACCGCCAGCCCGAATGCGCGGAAACGTTCTTCAACTCGGTGTGCACGAAGCTGCTGGACCGCGACTACTTCCGCAACCGCTTCATCTTCGTGCGCCCCGGCGTGGCGACCGACTACATGGATTCGGACCCGCCCTCCTATCGCAGCTATTACCCGGGCACGCATGGACTGCGGCGGACGATCAAGCAGATCCTGATCGACTTCGGGCTGGCCTGCCCGTGGGTCGACGTGGACCGCGACATCCGGCGCGTGCTGCGCGCGGTGTGCGAGGCGCACCGCAAAGGGCTGGCGCCGCACGCGCTCACCCGGCCGTTTCACGCCGAGCCGGACCTGCAGATCCAGGTGCTGTCGAACCTGTTCTTCCGCAACAAGGGCGCCTACATCATCGGCCGCATCATCAACGGCACGCGGGTGACCCCGCTGGCGGTGCCGATCCTGCGCAACGAGCGCGGTCAGATCTACATCGATACCGTGCTGCTCGAGGCGCAGTGGCTGGCCACGCTGTTCTCGTTCACGCGCGCGTACTTCCTGGTCGACATGGAGGCGCCGTCGGCGTACGTCGAGTTCGTGCGCGGGCTGCTGCCGCACAAGCCGGCCTCCGAGCTGTACACGATGGTCGGGCTGCAGAAGCAGGGCAAGACCCTTTTTTACCGCGACTTCCTGCACCACCTGCGGCACTCGACCGACCCGTTCGTGATCGCGCCCGGCATCAAGGGGCTGGTGATGTCGGTGTTCACGCTTCCTTCCTTTCCGTACGTGTTCAAGGTCATCAAGGACGTGATCCCGTTTCCGAAGGAGACCGACGCCGAGCAGGTCAGGGCCAAGTACCAGCTGGTCAAGATGCACGACCGCGTCGGCCGCATGGCCGATACCTGGGAGTATTCGCTGGTCGCGCTGCCGCGCGCGCGCTTTTCGGCCGAACTGATCCGCGAGTTGCTGACCTACTGCGCCAGCCAGATCGAGCTGTCGGACTCGACCGTGCTGATCAAGCACGTGTACATCGAACGGCGCATGACGCCGCTGAACATCTATCTGTCGCACGCCAGCGACGCCGAGGTCGACCACGCGATCAAGGAATACGGCCAGGCGATCAAGGATCTGGTCGCCGCCAACATCTTCCCCGGCGACATGCTGTACAAGAACTTCGGCGTCACGCGCTTGAATCGGGTGGTCTTTTACGACTACGACGAGATCGAGTACATGACCGACTGCAACTTCCGCCGCATTCCGCCGCCGCCGAACGAAGAGGCCGAGCTGTCGGGCGAGCCGTGGTACCGGGTGGAAAAGCACGATGTCTTTCCCGAACAGTTCGGTCCCTTCCTGCTCGGCGACGCGCGCATCCGCGCGGCGTTCCTCAAGCATCACGCCGACCTGCTGACACCGGAGTTCTGGCAGCGCGCGCAGGAACGCATCCGCGCCGGCCATCTGGACGACGTGTTCCCTTACCCGCGCGAGCTGCGCTTCGTGCACCGGTACGGCGGATGACGCCGGCGCGCGGGTGAAGATGGCGGGCGCGGCGAGCGACGCCGGCTGTCGCCGGCGTTGCGCGCGCCGATCACTCGCCGATCAGATGCAGCACGACCTCGCGCCGCTGCGGGCGGCGGCGGTGCTCGTACAGATAGATCCCCTGCCAGGTGCCGAGCGCGAGCCGGCCGTCGATCACCGGCACCGCGAGCTGGGTTTGCGTCAACGCAGCGCGCACGTGCGCGGGCATGTCGTCCGGCCCTTCCGTCGTGTGTTCGAACAGCGGATCGCCGTCCGGCACGAGCCGCGCGAAAAAGCGCTCCAGGTCGCGCCGCACCTCGGGGTCGGCGTTCTCCTGGATCAGCAGGCTGGCCGACGTGTGGCGGATGAAGACGGTCAGCAGCCCGGCGCGCACGCCGCCCGCGCGCAGCCAGTCGACGATCGGCGGCGTGATCTCCCGCAGGCCACGCCCCGCAGTCTGGATCGACAACGTCGTATGTAACTGCCGCACGCGCCGATGCTACCCCGCCAGCCTCGCCGAGGCGCGGCGCGCCCGGGGCGCCGCGTGCGGCCCGATCGGCCGATAATGGCGTTTTCGCAGTGGCCACGAAGGAGCACACCATGAACGATCCCGTCGTCATCGTTTCCGCCGCCCGCACGCCGATCGGCGGCATGCTGGGTGATCTGGCATCGCTGCAGGCCTATCAACTGGGCGCCGTGGCGATCAAGGCCGCGGTCGAGCGCGCCGGCGTGAAGGGCGAGCAGGTCGACGAAGTGCTGATGGGCAACTGCCTGCTGGCAGGGCAGGGCCAGGCGCCGGCGCGCCAGGCGGCGCTGGGCGCGGGCCTGCCGCAGTCGGCCGGTGCGGTCACGCTGTCCAAGATGTGCGGCTCCGGCATGCGCGCGATGATGTTCGCGCACGACATGCTCGCCGCCGGTAGCGCCGACGTGGTGGTGGCCGGCGGCATGGAGAGCATGACCAACGCGCCGTACCTGATCCCGAAAGGCCGGCAGGGCTACCGCTACGGCCACGCGATGATGTACGACCACATGGCGCTGGACGGCCTGGAAGACGCCTACGAGCGCGGCAAGGCGATGGGCGTGTTCGCCGAGCAGTGCGTCGCCAAGTACGAGTTCACGCGCGCGCAGCAGGACCAGTTCGCGATCGCTTCCACCGAGCGTTCGATCAAGGCCAATTCAGACGGCTCCTTCGCCTGGGAGATGGCGCCGGTGAAGGTGCCCGGCAAGGGCGGCGAGGTGGAGATCGCCAAGGACGAGCAGCCGTTCAAGGCCAAGGTGGACAAGATTCCGCAGCTCAAACCGGCGTTCAAGAAAGACGGCACGATCACCGCCGCCAACGCCTCCTCCATTTCCGACGGCGCCGCCGCGCTGGTGCTGATGCGCGCCTCCACCGCCGAGAAGCTGGGCTGCCGGCCGCTGGCGCGCATCGTCGCGCACGCGGTGCACGCGCAGGCGCCCGAGTGGTTCACGACCGCGCCGGTCGGCGCGATCGCCAAGGTGCTGGCGAAAACCGGCTGGACGGCCGACAAGGTCGATCTGTGGGAGATCAACGAAGCGTTCGCCGCCGTGACGATGGCGGCGATGCGCGAGCACCGGCTGCCGCACGAGAAGGTCAACATTCACGGCGGCGCGTGCGCGCTCGGGCACCCGATCGGCGCCTCCGGCGCGCGCATCGTCGTCACGCTGCTGGGCGCACTGCGCAAGACCGGCGGCAAGCGCGGCGTGGCGGCGCTGTGCATCGGCGGCGGCGAGGCCACCGCGCTGGCGGTCGAGATGGCGTGACGATCGCCGTCGTTCCGATCCCGGCAGCGCCCGGGGCAGGATCGCGGCCGT
>DATLZG010000463.1:0-4095 GCA_035574095.1 Burkholderiaceae bacterium
CCGCGGTGCGCATTCGAGGGCCGCCGGCCGGGCGACCGCGCCGAGCAGTCGCTCGAGTTCGTCGCACGCTTCGTCGACCGGAGCCTCGGATTGCAGCGTCTCTTGCATGGAAACGGACCTCAGTTCTGCAGCACCTTGGAGCCCTTGATCACCACGTCGCTCGAAGCCTTGGCGTTGAGCTTGCCGCTGGCGTCGATCGTGATGTCCTTGCCCTTGATCGAGATCGTGCCGTCCTTCTTCATCGTGATGCTGGCCGAGCCGGTCTTGATCGTCACCGCGTCGCCGGCTTCGATCACCAGGTTCTTGCCGACCTTCAGCGCGTCGTCCTTGGCGACCTGCGTGCTGCGGTTCGCGCCGACCTGGCGGCTCTCGTCGGCGCCGACCTCGGTCGACAGCGCGGCACCGACCTTCACCGAGCGGTTGTTGCCGACGTCCAGAGTCTGATTGGCGGCCACCTTCACCGCCTGCATCGCGCCGATCGCGACCGTCTGTGCGCCGCCGATCGCGACTTCCTGCGCGCCACCGACCGCGATGCTTTCGTTCGCGCCCACTGCATGCGAGCGCTGCAGCGCGACCGCGGCCGACTCGCTGCCGCCGACCGTGATGCTGCGATTCGATCCCACCGATACGGTCTGGTTCGCGCCGACCGTGAGCGTCTGGTTGGCGCCCACCGTCACGCTCTCGTTGGAGCCGACCGTCTCGGTGCGGTCGACGCCGATCGTGATCGTTTCGTTGTTGCCGACGGTTTCGGTGCGGTCGTGGCCGACCTGCGTCGTTTCGTCGTTGCCGATCGTTTTCGCGCGGTCGTGGCCGACCGAGTGCGTTTCGTCGTTTTCGACTTCTATGTCCTGGTTCTTCTCGGCGTGGATCCAGAGCTGCTCGGAACCCTTCTTGTCCTCGAAGCGGATGGCATTGGCGTTGGCCGCCGTGCCGCCTTTGCTGGAGCGCGTGAGCACGCCCGATTGCGTCGGGTTGTCCGGTAGCCACGGCGGCGGGTTCTTGTCGTTGTAGACGCAGCCGATCACCAGCGGCCGGTCCGGATCGCCGTCGATGAAATCGACGACCACCTCGTGGCCGATGCGCGGAATGAACACGGTGCCGAAGCGGTTGCCGGCCCACAGTTGCGCGACGCGGATCCAGCACGAGCGGTCCTCGGCGGCGATCGCCGCGCCGTCCTTCGCCTTCTTGCCCTTGCCGTAGCGGTCCCAGTGGAACAGCACCTTGATGCGGCCGTACTTGTCCGTGTAGATCTCTTCACCGTCGGGGCCGACCACGATCGCGGTCTGCGGTCCGTGCACGAGCGGCCGCGGCGTGCGGCGCGGCAGGCGGAACTGCACGTTGGCCGGAATCGCGGTGAAGCCGCAGTGAAAGGAGGCGCCGGCGTCGGCGCCGTGCGCTTCGTACGCGGCCAGTTGCATCGACACGGTGTGCGACGTCACCAGGTACTTCTTGTTGTTGACTTCGGGATCCGGGTGCTGCGTGAGCTTGAACGTGCGGCCGGTCAGCACGCCCTGCGCGTTGGTGACGGCATCGAAGGTGGCGAACTCGCAGTCGGAGATCTCGCAGCGCAGCTTCGCCTCCGTGCTGGCGCCGTCGCCGTCGACGAACGGTCCCGGGTAGTCGAACATCTCAAGCGCCGCGTGCTCGTGGCCGTGATCGATCTTCGCCTCGGCCACCAGATCGAGGCTCGACGTTTCGTAGTTGAAGTCCTGCGCGGTGAATTTGCCCGGTAGCACCGGGTTGGCCGACTCCCACGTCGAAACGTACTCGGCGTCGAGCGGGTTCTCGGTCGCCGGATGAAACGGCAGCGACTCGTAGCCGGGCGCATCCTCGTGCGCCGACAGCGCATCGACGACGCGCAGCTTCTGGTGGCCGTCCGCGGTGTAGTCGAACCAGTAGTACAGGCCGAAGCGCTCGCACAGTCGCTGCACGAAGTCCAGATCGGTTTCGCGGTACTGCACGCAGTACTCCATCTCCGGATACGCGCCGGTCAGATCGAGCGTGAAATCCGCGAACGGGTGGCCGTCGAACACCTTGCGCAGCACCGCGTCGACCTTCATCTTCTGGAACATGCGGCAATCGGCGGTGCGCGACAGCAGCCACAGCCACGGCCGCACTTCGGCGAAGTACTCGTAGTAGCGGCCGACGCCGCCACCGCGCACGAAGCGCACGATGTAGCCGTTGAACCAGCGCTCGCGGTCGTGCGGCAACTGCAGGCGGATCTTCGCCAGCTTGCCGAGCAGCTTGCGCGGATCGACCGCTTTCTCCAGGCTCAGCAAATCGACCTGCGCGCGCGGCACCGCGCCCAGCGCCTCGGTCCAGGCCATGTGTCGAAACAGCAGATGGTCGGCTCCGTCGATCGCGATCGACATCGCTTGCGGCATAAGCCTCCGGCCCGGCGCAGGTGAACGTCGCCGCCGGTGTGCCGCCCGACGGCGCGCCGACTGTAGAGGCCGCGTGCGGGTGCGTCTAATGACTAAAGTCCGGCGACGCAGCGGCGTATTGCGATCGACACTACGCATCGCATGTCCGTGCTGCTGCGCGATTTCGTCCTCGAAACATTGACCCACGAGTTCATCGGCCGGCTGAACTTTCGCTACGGGCCGATGCGCGTGTATCCGGACGGCTATCGCCGCGACATCGCCGGCTGCGTCCGCGACGGCCTGATCCGCCTGACGATCGACCCGGCCGAAGTCGGCTACGCCGGCGCAGCGGCCGCGCCGGCGGGATCGTTCGTGAGCGATACGCCGCGCGGACGGATTCACCCGTTCTTCGTCAACCCGCGGCTGTGCGAAACGCGGCACGACAATGTTTATCTGGTCGCCGGCCTGTCGGACAACGAACGCGCGGAGCTGCGTGGGACGATCGTTCACGAGGTCACGCACGCACTGCAGGATTACCAGCGGCAGCCGCTCGATCCACGCACGGCGGAAGGCGCCGCGTACCTGGCCGGCGCCATCGTGCGCCGGCTATGGCGCTATCGGACCGCGACGCCGATCGTCAACCCGCGCGCGAGCGGATTGGCGTACTCGCTGCACCTGGCCGACCGCTTTCTCGCCGAGACCGATCCGCACCGGCGCTATCTGATCCCGAACGACGACGTAATGATCCTGAACAGCCTGGTCACGACCGGCGCCGCGCATCGCTACGTGTTCGACGGCATCTGACTAGCCTCGCCCCTGGCGCACGAGGGACTGCTCCCGACCAACCGGAGCAGCGGGACAACGGCGCCGCTTGCAGTTCGTGCGCCGACGCGGACAATCCGGCGACATGGGCGGCAGACTCGTTGTGCTGATGTTGCTCGCGGTCGCGCTGGCGGAGCCCGGCGCGCGCGCGGCCGACATCGACCTCGCGCGCTGCCTGCGCCAGTTGCGCGCGGAGGCCGCCCGACACGGCATTCGGTCGGCCGCGTTCGATCGCTACACGAAAGGCGTGCAGTACGACGCCAGGCGCGCGTTGCCCGATGTCGCGCAGCCCGAGTTCACGTGGCCGATCTGGGAGTACCTGGGCGTGCTGGTCGATGCCGAGCGCATCGAAGACGGCCGGCGCATCCTGCGCGAGCAGGCGCGGGCGTTGGCGGCGATCGAGCGGCGCTTCGGGGTGGACGCACCGACGGTGGTCGCGATCTTCGGCGTCGAAACGAATTACGGCGCGCACAAGCCGAAATACCCGGTGGTCGAGACGTTCGTGAACCGCGCCTGCGGCTTTCCGGAGGCGCGGCCCGCGTTCCGGCGGGAGCAGAAAGCGCATCTGTTCGAAGCGCTGAAGCTGCTGCAGGCCGGCGAGGTGCGCGAGCACGAGTTCCTCGGCTCGCGCGCCGGCGCGTTCGGCATGACGCAGTTCATGCCGGTCACGTACGCGCAGGACAAGGCGGACGTGGACGGCGACGGTCGCGCCGACATCATCAACAGCCTGCCCGATGCGCTCGGGGCGACCGCGCGCTTTCTGCTACGCAACGGCTACACGCGCGGGCTGCCGTGGGCGATCGCGGTCGAACTGCCCGCCGGTTTCGATGCGACGCTGGCGGCCAGCGGTCGCGCTCACGGCGAGGCGCGCAAAGCGAAGACGATCGCGCAATGGCGCCGGCTCGGCGTC
>DATLZG010000464.1:0-6784 GCA_035574095.1 Burkholderiaceae bacterium
GCTGCCGCCGGCGTGGATCGACGCCTACTCGCTGAACGAAGGCAACGTCGTCCCGGTGGTTTCGCTGTACGTCGACGTCGATCCCGAGACCTTCGCGACGCTGGCGTTCGAAACCCGCGTCGAGCGCGTGCGCATCGCCGGCAACCTGCGCCACGACCGGCTCGACGAGCTGGTCACCGAAGAGCGCATCGCCGCGGATGCCCTGGCCGAGTGCGGCGTGCCGTTCGGGCGCGAGCTCGCTTTTCTCTGGCGTTTCGCGCGCGCGCTGCTGGCCGAACGCGAGCGCGTGCGCGGCAAAGCGGAGCCGCTTGGCCGGGTCGAGTACACGATCGCGGTCGAGCCGGCCGGCGCCGAGCTCGACGAGCGCGCGCACGTGACGGTCCGCCCGCGCCGACGCGGCGCGCCGCTCGACCTGACGGTCGCCGAGTTGATGATTCTCGCCAACAGCCACTGGGGCGGCTGGCTGGCGCAGTTGCAACGCGCGGCCATCTACCGCTCGCAGTCGTTCGAGCGCGGTATCGGCCGCGTGAAGATGAGCACCACGCCGGCGCCGCACGACGGCATGGGGGTGGCGTACTACGCGTGGAGCACCTCGCCGCTGCGACGCTACGTCGATCTGGTCAACCAGCGGCAGCTGGTCGCGGCCGCGATCGGCGCGCCGGCGCCGTATGCGGCCAACGATGCCGAGCTGTTCGCGATCGTCTCCGCGTTCGAGGCGGCGTACGCCGCGTACGCCGAGTTCCAGGCCAGGATGGAGCGCTATTGGTGTCTGCGTTGGCTGCGACAGGAGAACGTGCAGCGCATCGGTGCGGTCATCCTAAGAGATGACGTGCTGCGTCTCGAGGGGCTGCCCTTCGTCACCCGTCTGCCCGGTTTGCCGGCGCTGGCGCGCGGCACACGCGTCGAGCTGGACGTGCTGGGCGGCGACGAGGTCGAGCTGACGCTGCAGGCGCGCCTGCACCAAGTGCTCGGCGCCGGCGCGGCGGCGGACGAAGCCGACGACGAAGACGAACTGCCGGACCTCGCGGCGGCCGGCGCAGGCGCTCCGCCGGTCGCTGGCATGGCGCCCGCAGCGGGCGGCTGAGGGCGGAAGCGGGCGAGGCGCTGGCTACAATCGTCCGCACCGATTCTTCGCAGCCCCGCTCGCTTCCGTGCACACCGCTGGCAGCATCCTCGGCGACAAGTTCCTGATGTCGGCGTTCGCGCTTTCGCTGGGCGTGCACGCGGCGGTGCTGGCAATCCGCTTCGTCGATCCCGAAGTGCTGCGCTGGCGCTCGGCCGCCTCGCCGCTGGAGGTCGTGCTGGTGAACGCGCGTACCGAGTCGGCGCCCGGCAAGGCCGAGGCGCTGGCGCAGGCGAACCTCGACGGCGGCGGCGCCAACGACGCCGGGCGGCGCACGTCGCCGCTGCCAAACACGTTCGAGATGGCCGACGGCGACACGCTCGATGCAGCGCGCCGCACCGTGCAGCAGCTGGAGGAGGAGCAGAAGAAGCTGCTGGCGCAACTGAAGCAGGGCAACCTCGCGCAGTCGCCGCCGAAGAAAGAAGCGAAGCCGATGGCCGCCGAGGTCGGCTCGGCGGAAGAAATCCGCCAGGCCTTGGCCCGCCAGCAGGCGATCATCGAGAAGTCGATCTCCGATTATCAGAAACGGCCGCGCAAGCACTTCTTCATGCCGAGCACTTCGGAGTATCGTTTCGCGCGCTACGTCGAGGACTGGCGCAGCCGCGTCGAGAAGATCGGCAACGAAAACTATCCGGAGGAGGCGCGCGGCAAGATTTACGGCTCGCTGCGGTTGACGGTGGCGATCCGCAAGGACGGGGCGCTGGTCGACACGATCATCGAGCAGTCGTCGGGGTCGCCGGTGCTGGATCGGGCGGCGCGGCGTATTGTTAAATTAGCCGCGCCGTATCCGCCGTTTCCGCCCGAGATCGCGCGCGATACGGATATCCTTGAGATCACACGGACCTGGGTTTTCACCAACGATCAACTGGCCACCCGCGCCGGTGCGAGCGGCGCGCAGCCCGACGGCAAACGATGACTCGGCGCAAGGAGAACGGCAACGCGACGCGTGCGGCGGCGACGACCGCGCCGGCGCGCTACGCGGTCGTCGGTAACCCGATTGCGCATTCGCGCTCGCCCGAAATCCACCTGTTGTTCGCGCGCCAGACGCACCAGAACATGACGTACGAAAAACTCGAAGCGCCGCTGGACGGCTTCGAGGAGTTCGCGCTCGGACTGCGCGACGCCGGCTATCACGGGCTGAACGTGACCATTCCGTTCAAGATCGACGCGGCGAAGCTGGCCGACGATCTGACGCAGCGCGCGCGCACCGCGTCGGCGGTCAATACGCTGAAGTTCGAAGGCGACAAGATCATTGGCGACAACACCGACGGCATCGGGTTCGTGCGCGACGTAACCGGACGGCTGAAGTTCAGGATCGAAGGCGCGGCGATCCTGATTCTGGGCGCGGGCGGCGGCGTACGCGGGCTGATTGGTTCGCTGCTGGACGCGAAGCCGAAATGGATCGCGGTCGCCAACCGCACCCACGGCCGCGCGCAGGAACTGGCGGACGAATTCGGCGTCGAGGCGATTCATTTCGACGAAGTGCCGGCCGAGCACTTCGACCTCGTGATCAACGGCACCGCGAGCAGCCTCAGCCACGAGGCGCCGCCGATCGACCCGGAGACGTTCGACGATTGCGCGCTCGCCTATGACCTCGTGTATGCGCCGCGGCCCACACCGTTCATGGAACTGGCCAAGCGCGGCGGCGCGCGGCACGTGTGCGACGGCCTCGGCATGCTGATCGAACAGGCGGCCGAGTCCTTCTACTTCTGGCGCGGCGTGCGTCCGGACACGGCGCCGGTGTACAAGGAACTGCGCCGCCGGCTCGACGCCGAGGTTTCCGACGCTGCCGCCGCAGCGCGATGAGCCGGCTCCGCTTCGTGCTCCGCTGGGGCGGACGGCTGTTCGCGCTTGCTCTGCTGATCGGCGTCGGCGTACAGCTTTGGTTTCTCGGCCATGTCGCGTATTGGAAGTACGAGAACCCGGCCTCGACCGCGTTCATGCAGCGCGAGCTCGCCCGGCTGCAACAGAGAAACCCGCGCGCCGCTCTGCGCCACCAGTGGGTGCCATACGACCGCATCAGCAACCACCTGAAGCGCGCGGTCATCGCAGCCGAAGACGCGCGCTTCAGCGAACATGAAGGCGTGGACTGGGAGGCGATCCAGAAGGCGTACGAGACGAACCGCAAGCGCGGCCGGCCGGCGAAGGGCGGCAGCACGATCTCGCAGCAACTGGCGAAGAACCTCTTTCTGTCGTCGGACAAGAGCTATCTGCGCAAGGCGCAGGAGCTGATCATCACGGCGATGCTCGAGTTCGCCTGGGACAAGCGCCGCATCCTCGAGGTGTACCTGAACGTCGTCGAGTGGGGCGAGGGCGTCTTCGGCGCCGAAGCCGCCGCGCGCCACTACTACGGTGTCAGCGCCGCCCAGCTCTCGCCCGAGCAGGCGGCGCGCATGGCGGCGTACCTACCGAGCCCGAAGCGCTACGGACGCATCCGCAGCGGGCCGTACCTCGACCAGCGCACCGAGCACATACTGCGCTATCTGTATCACGCGCAGGTGCCTTAGACGCGTTGACTGTTGACCGTTCACGGTTGGCCGTTGGCAACCTGCCGTTGCTCGCGCGCGGTGCGGGTGTGCTGCGGTCAACGGAGAACGGACAACGGACGAAGGGTCAACGGACGACCGCACTCACCGCTTGCCACGCACCAGAGGGACGAAACGCACCGGGAGCGTGCGCCGCGTGACGGTGCGATCGTCGGCCTGTTTGCGGATCAGCAGCAGATCCTGGCCGGTCGCTTGCGCGCCGACCGGGATCACCATGCGACCGCCGGGGGCGAGCTGCTCGACCAACGCCGGCGGCACATGATCCGGCGCGGCCGTGACGACGATGCCGTCGAACGGCGCCGCTTCCGGCCAGCCCGCGTAGCCGTCGCCGATGCGCGTTTCGATGTTGCGATAGCCGAGCTCCGCCAGCAGTGCCCGCGCGCGCTCGGCGAGCGGTGCCAGGATCTCGATCGTGTAGACCTTGGCCACGCACTGCGCGAGCACCGCCGCCTGGTATCCCGAGCCGGTGCCCACTTCGAGCACGCGATGCTGCGGCTGCGGTTCGACGAGATCCGTCATCAGCGCGACGATGAACGGCTGCGAGATCGTCTGCCCGTGACCGATCGGCAGCGGCCGGTTCGCGTACGCGAGCTCGATCCATTCGGGCGGCACGAAGCGGTGGCGCGGCACGCTGGCCAGCGCGCGCTCCACGCAGGCGGAGAGCCGCGCGCGGCCGATCTCGGGCGCGAACTCGCGCACCTGCTGCTCGATGGCTTGCAGCAGCCGGTGCCGCCGCTCGGCAAACGGGTCCTGCGCCTGCGCGCGCAACGCCGTTGCGATGCCGGCCAACGCGGCGACGAAAGCGCGCCGACGATCGTCCATGGCCGCCGCAAGCGTAGACCGAATCGCGGCCGCTAGCATTGCATCCGTTGCGAGGAGGACCGCCGATGCCGACCGCCATCTTGCTCGTGCTGCTGGCGCTGTCCGGCGTGGCCGCGGCACAGCCGCTGTGGGGCACGCCGCAGTTTCCGCAGGACCGGGACCGTTCGTCGTGGTGGGACGAGGCCTGGTGGGCGCAGGGCCGGCTGCCGACGCCGGCCAACTTCGACGTGCAAGAACAACGGGCCGCGTATCGCAGCGGCGACGTCGAGGTGCCGGTGGCGATCCTGCGCCCGATCGGAGCACGCAAACCGCCGGTCGTCGTCTTTCTGCACGGCCGCCGCGGGCTGGACGAGGTCACGCGTCTGGTGCCGCGACGGCTGGCGGCGCGCGGCTTCGTGGTCGTCGCCCCGGACCTCTTCTCCGGCCGTTTCATCGAGCCTTTTCCGGTCGCGCACGACTACGCGCTCGAACAGGACGCTGCGCGCGCCATCGACTTCGCGCTCGCGCTGCCCGACGCGCAGGGACAGGGCAAGCTGTGCGTCGTTTCACACACGCGCGGCGGCTACTACGCGCTGAAGGCGCTGGTGACGAGCGGGCGCCAGAGCCGCGCCGCATGCTATGTCTCCTACTATCCGCACTGGCAGGACCCGAACGCGGGTGAGGTGGCGCAGGTCTACCAGTTCGCGCCGGAAGTCGAGGGCCTGACGGTACCGACGCTCGTGTTCGCCGGCGAACATGAGCAATACCAGCGCGCGCGCGCGATCGTCGCCGGCATCGAGGCGCTGCGCGCGAAGGGGCGCGACGCGCTGCTGATCGTGTATCCGGGCGTGGGCCGCGGCTTCGACTTCCGCGCGCCGCACGTGCGCACGTTCGCCGACGATCTGGCGGCGCAGGACTCGCTGCGACGCGCGGCGCAGTTCATCGCCAAGCACGGCGCCGCGCGCTGAGGCGCGCAGCGTGCCGCCTACAATCGGCGCGCGATGGACGAAGTCGAATTCCGCACCGAAGCCGCGGCCGCACCGGCCGCGCCTCCCGCGCGCGACCCGGAAGAGGCGCAGCGCGCGCTGGCGCGCGTGCAGGAACTGCTCGCCAAGCAGCACCGCGTCGAGGCACTCGTTCACCGGGAGGCGGCACCGGGCGAAGAGAAGAAGGCGCTGGTCGAAAACCTCGTCCATCGCCAGCACCTGAACGAGCTGAAGGCGATCCTCGACCGCCTGCATCCGGCCGACGTCGCCTACATCCTCGAGGCGCTGCCGCGCGACGACCGGATGGTGGTCTGGGAGTGCGTGAAAGCCGAGCGCGACGGCGAGATCCTGCTCGAGGTATCGGACGCGGTGCGCGAGACGCTGATCGCGTCGATGGACCGCGAAGAGCTGGTCGACGCGGTCGAGACGCTGGAGACCGACGAGATCGCCGATCTGGCCGAGGACCTGCCGGCCGACGTGGTCGAGGAGGTCAAGCAGGGTCTGACCAACGAAGAGCGCGCGCAACTGCGCGCGGCGATGTCGTATCCGGAAGACTCGGTCGGTGCCCGCATGGGCTTCGACCTGGTGTCGATCCGCGACGACGTCACGCTCGAGGTCGTGCTGCGCTATCTGCGCCGCTTCGACGCGCTGCCCGACCACACCGATCAGGTGTTCGTCGTCGACCGCGACGACGTGCTGAAGGGTTCGCTGCCGCTGGACCGCCTGCTGGTCAACGAACCGGACACGAAAGTCGCGGACGTGATGAAGACCGACATCCTGACGTTGTCGCCGCTGGACGACATCGACGAAGCGGCGCAGGCCTTCGAACGCTACGACCTGGTGTCGGCGCCGGTGGTCGACGCCAACGGCCGCTTGATCGGCCGCCTGACGATCGACGAAGTGGTCGACGTGATCCGCGAGCAGAGCGAGGAGCGCGACCTGGCCAATGCCGGCTTGCGCGAGGAGGAGGACCTGTTTTCCTCGGTCTGGAACTCGGCCAAGAACCGCTGGCTGTGGCTGGCGATCAACATGGGCACGGCCTTTTTCGCCAGCCGCGTGATCAGCGCCTTCGAAGACACGATCGAGCGCGTGGTCGCGCTGGCGGCCTTGATGCCGATCGTCGCCGGCATCGCCGGCAATTCGGGCAACCAGACATTGACCCTGCTGGTGCGTTCGATCGCGCTCGGCCAGGTGACCGGCGCCAATGCGCGGCGCCTGATCTACAAGGAAATGGCGGTTGCGGTCGCCAACGGCGTCGTCTGGGGCGGCGTGGCGGCGGTGCTGGTGTTCTTCCTCTACTTCGATTCGCCGTACGCGCTGCGGCTGGG
>DATLZG010000465.1:0-8099 GCA_035574095.1 Burkholderiaceae bacterium
CGTCGAGCACCGCCTGCGCGAAGGCGGCGTTTTCGGCCAGGAAGCCGTAGCCGGGGTGCACGGCCTGCGCGCCGGTGGCGCGCGCGGCCGCGAGTAGCTTGTCGATCCGCAGGTAAGAGTCGGCCGGGCGCAGTCCGCCGATGGCCACCGCGTCGTCGCAGCCGCGCACGTGCGGCGCATCGCGGTCGGCGTCGGAGTAAACCGCGATCGTGCGCAGCCCCAGCGCGCGCGCCGCGCGCGCGATGCGCAGCGCGATCTCGCCGCGATTCGCGATCAGCAAGGACGAAAACATGGCATCTGCGCGGCGAGATCGCTCGGCGCTGCGCGCCGGCGCACGGTGGGGCGCGCGGCGGCAAGCCGCCGCTTGGCGCCGCGGTTGGCGAGCGGCAGGGAGGCGAAGCTCATGCGTTCTTGGGCAGCGTGCCCATGTACTTGCAGATGATGCCGAGCATCACCTCGTCGGCGCCGCCGCCGATCGAGCCCAGGCGCCCGTCGCGGTAGGCGCGCGACACCGGGTTGTCCCAGGTGAAGCCCATGCCGCCCCAGTACTGCAGGCAGGCATCCGGCACCTCGCGCGACAGGCGGCCGGCCTTCAGCTTGGCCATCGAGGCCAGTTCGGTCACGTCCTCCCCGGCCACGTACTTCTCCACCGCGCGGTACACCAGCGCGCGCAGACATTCGACTTCGGTCTTCAACTCGGCCAGGCGGAAGTGGATCACCTGCCGGTCCAGCAACGGCGCGCCGAACGCCTGCCGCTGCCGCAGGTACTCGACCGTGTCGTGGATGTTGCGCAGCAGGCTCTGGATGCTGGAGGCTGCCGCCCACAGCCGCTCCTCCTGGAACTGCAGCATCTGGTAGGTGAAGCCGAGGCCCTCTTC
Source organism: Burkholderiaceae bacterium (assembly GCA_035574095.1). Classification (GTDB taxonomy): domain Bacteria; phylum Pseudomonadota; class Gammaproteobacteria; order Burkholderiales; family Burkholderiaceae_F; genus JAKANT01. Next base: position 879 of record DATLZG010000465.1, read on the forward strand.
GCCGATGCGGAAGCGCTGCGGCACGCGCACGTCCTCGAAGAAGATCTGCGCGGTATCGGAGGCCATCATGCCGATCTTGCGGATCTTCTTGGCGATCGTGACCCCTTTGGTCTTCATCGGCAGGCAAATGAGCGTCTTGTTCCGGTGCGGATGCCCTTCCGACGTGTTGGCGAGCAGGCACATCCAGTCGGCCTGCGTGCCGCTGGTGGTCCACATCTTGCCGCCGTTGATCACGTAGTCGCCGCCGTCCTTGCGCGCGGTGGTCTTGATCGCCGCCACGTCCGAGCCGCCGCCGACCTCGCTGACGCCCAGGCAGGCGACGTACTCGCCGGCGATCGACGGCGCCAGGAACTCGCGCTTGACTTCGTCGGAGCCGAAGCGCGCCAGCGCCGGGGTGGCCATGTCGGTCTGCAAGCCGATCGCCATCGGGATCGCCCCGCACTTGATGTGGCCGAGCGTCTCGGCCATCACCATCGCGTACGACCAGTCCAGCCCGCTGCCGCCGTATTCGACCGGCTTGGTGAGCCCCAGGAAGCCGAGCTTGCCCATCTTGCGGAACAGCTCGTGCGCCGGAAAGATCTCCGCTTCCTCCCATTCGTCCACGTAAGGGTTGATCTCGTGGTCGATGAAGCGCTTCAGATTGCGCCGCAGTTCCTCGTGCTCGTGCGTCAGTTGCATGATGACCTCCCGATTGGACTCTCACGGCCGCGCGACGCCGAACGTCACCGGCCGCAGCGTGCGACGCGCCGCCTCTTCGCATACCGACAGCGCCAGCATCAGCACCGCGCGCGTGTCGCGCGGGTCGATCACGCCGTCGTCGAGCAGCAGGCCGGAGGTGTAGAACGCCGACATCTGCCGTTCGAAGGTGGCGACGATCTTTGCCTTCAGGCCCTCGAGCAGCGCCGCCGGCGCCGCCGCGCCGCGCCGGCGCGCCGCCTCCTCGGCCACGATCGCCATCGTCAGCGCCGCCTGCTCGGCGCCCATCACGGCGGTGCGCGCGTTCGGCCAGGAAAAGACGAAGCGCGGCCCGAAGCTGCGCCCGCACATGCCGTAGTTGCCGGCGCCGAAGGAGGCGCCGCAATGGATCGTGATCTGCGGCACGGTGGCGTTGGAAACCGCCTGGATCATCTTCGAGCCGTGTTTGATCATGCCGTCGCGCTCGCTCTGCCTGCCGACGATGTAGCCGGTGGTGTTCTGCAGATACACCAGCGGCAGCCCCATCGCGCAGCAGTGCTGGATGAAATGCGTGGCCTTGGTGGCGCCGGCCGGATCGAGCGGGCCGTTGTTGGTGACGATGCCGATGCGCATCCCGCCGATCGTCGCGTGGCCGCACACGGTGGCCGGGCCGTAGTCGGCCTTGAAGTCGAGGAAGTCGGAAGCGTCAACGATGCGCGCGATGACCTCGCGCATGTCGACCGGTTTTTTGAGGTCCGCCGGCATGATGCCCAGCAGTTCCTCGGCCGGATACGCCGGCGGCGCGCCGCGCGGCGCCGGCAGGTTCTGTTCGCTCCAGCGCAGCCGCGCCAGGTGCGCGCGGGCCAGTGCCAGCGCCTCGGCGTCGTCCTCGGCCAGGTATTCGCAGGTGCCGGAGACGGTGGCGTGCATGTCGGCGCCGCCCAGCTCCTCCTCGGTGGCGATCTCGCCGGTGGCCGCGCGCAGCAGCGGCGGGCCGGCCAGAAACGCGCGTGCCCGCTCGCGCACCATCACGACCACGTCCGCCAGCCCCGTCATGTAGGCGCCGCCGGCGGTGCTGGAACCGTGCACGACCGCGATCACCGGCAACCCGGCCGCCGACAGCCGCGCCAGGTAATAGAAGCCCTTGCCGCCGCGGATGAAGTGCTCGACGCGGTAGTTCAGCAGGTTGGCGCCCGCGGACTCCACCAGGTGCACGAACGGCAGCCTGTTTTCGAGCGCGATCTCCTGCGCGCGCTGGAACTTCTCCAGCCCCATCGGCTGCAGCGCGCCGGCGTCGATGCCGGCGTCGTCGGCCACCACCAGCGCGCGTACGCCGGCCACGTAGCCGATGCCGGCGATCGAGCCGCCGCCGGCCACGGTCTTGTCCGGCGCGCGCGCGGACTCGTCCTCGTCCTGGCACCAGCCGGCCAGCGTCGACAGCTCCAACCACGGCGCGCCGGGATCGAGCAGCAGCTCGACCCGCTCGCGCGGCAGCAGTTGCCCGCGCTTGGCGAAGCGCGGGCCGGCTGCGGCGGAGCGCGCGCGCGTGCGCGCCTCGGCGGCGCGCAATTGATCGAGCAGCGCCAGCATGTGCGCGCGGTTGGCGGCGTAGGTTTCGGAGCCGGGGTCGATGCCCGATTCGATCTTCGCCATGGCGCAGTGGGAGCGTCGCGATCCGCGTTTAACCAAGCAACTGCTTGGTCGGTGAGGACCGATGATAGCGACCGCTGCCGAACGCGTGTTGCGCGGATCGGCGTTGCCGGGGCACGCGGGTGAACCGCTAGCCGATCCGCGGCATCGGCCGCTGGCTGGCGCGCGCCGCCGTGCAGTACAGTCTTGACGCGGAGCGCGCGCCGAGGGCTGCCCGATGCAATCGAAGCAACAGCAACACATCGCCAGCGTCGTCTGCTTGGCCGCGGAAGGCAGGGACCTGCCGGCCGAGCTGGCGACGCTGCACCAGCCCGACCCGATCATTCGCGACTCGTGGATCCGCTGCGTGCGCCAGCACGGGCTGGATCCGACCCGCATGCACGAGGCGATCATCCTGCCGCAGCACTTGGTGCGCGAGCACCAGGTGCGGCTCGACGAGTTCCTACGCATCGCGCGCCACGGCTTGGAGACGCTGTACCGGCAGGTCGCCGGCATGGGTTATTGCGTGCTGCTGACCGACGAGCACGGCGTGACGGTCGACTTCATCGGCGATATCCGGCTCGATGCGAGCCTGCGACGCGCGGGGCTGTATCTCGGCTCCGATTGGGGCGAGCACCACGCCGGTACCTGCGGCGTCGGCACCGCGATCGCCACCGGCACCGCGCTTACCGTGCATCAGGACGATCATTTCGACGCCACGCACATCCCGCTGACCTGCACCGCGGCGCCGGTGTTCGATCCGCTCGGGCGCTTGAGGGCGATTCTTGACATTTCGGCCCTCGTGTCGCCGCGGACCAAGAACAGCCAGCACTTGGCGCTGCAGTTGGTGCAGATCTACGCGCGCCAGATCGAGAACGCCACGTTCCAGGCTTGGTTCCGCAACGAGTGGATCCTGAAGCTCGACGCGTCGCCGGAGTTCGTCGACTCGAACGCGGAGTGCCTGGTCGCGTTCGATGGCGGCGCGCGTGTGATCGGCCACAACCGGCGCGCGCAGTTGCTGCTGGAAGGGGAGGTCGGCGGCGCCGCCCTGGGGCTGCCGTTCGGGCGGTTCTTCGACGCTCGCTTCGAGGAAATCGGCCGCTTCGTCGGCGCGCGGCCTCCGGAGCAGCGCGCGCTGAAGCTGGCGCGCAGCGGCCGGCTCCTGTTCGCGCGCGCCGAGCCGCCCCCCGCGCGTTGGATGCTCGGCGGCACCGACGCCGAAATGCGCGCCGCGGTGCCGGCGCCGCTGGCGGCATTGTCCGGCGGCGATGCCGCACTCGCCCGGCAGGTCGAGCGCGCCGCACGCCTGGTGAACTCGCCGATCTCCTTTCTGATCACCGGCGAGACCGGCACCGGCAAAGAGCACTTCGCCAAGGCGCTGCACGCGGCCAGCGAGCGGCGCGACAAACCGTTCGTCGCCGTCAATTGCGCGGCGTTGCCCGCGGCGCTGATCGAAAGCGAGTTGTTCGGCTATGCCGCGGGAAGCTTCACCGGCGCGGCGCCGCGCGGCAAGCGCGGCTTGGTAATAGAAGCCGACGGCGGCACGCTGTTTCTGGACGAGGTGGGCGACATGCCGCTCGAAGCGCAGCCGCGGCTGCTGCGCGTGCTGGCGGAGCGCGAGGTGCTCGCGGTCGGATCCACCCGCCCGATCAAGGTCGATCTGCGCGTGATCGCCGCCACCCATCGCGACCTGCAGGCGCTGGTGCGCGCCGGTGCGTTCCGCGACGACCTGTATTACCGGCTCACCGGCGCGCACTTCCACCTGCCGCCGCTGCGGGAGCGCAACGACTTCGAGTGGCTGGTGCAACGGCTGCTCGCCGCCCTCGGAGGCGAAGGCACGCCGACGCTGGCGCCGGAGGCGATGGATTGGCTGCGCGCCTGGCATTGGCCGGGCAATCTGCGCGAACTGCGCAACGCGCTCGAATACGCGAGTGCCGTGTGCAGCGGCGGCTACATTCGCATCAGCGACCTGCCCGACTACCTGCTGGCGGCGGCGCGCGCGGCGCCAGCGAGGGGTGCGCCGACGATGCTGCCGGCCGAAGCCCAACTGCTGCTCCAGTACCTGCGCGCGGCGCGCTGGAACGTTTCGGTCGTCGCGCGGCAACTGGGAGTCGCGCGCATGACCCTGTACCGCCGCATGAAGCGCTGGGGCATCGAAAAGCCGCCACCTTCAGAGTAAGTCCCTGTCACGGGCGACCCTGTGACACCTGCCGCAGCGTGACATTGCTGCGCCGCGATCCGCACGGCCTCCTTTGACCGCTTCCTGCTCGCAGCGGCGCGCGTGTCCACGCGTTCCGCGGTGCGTTGCGACGCGCTGGCACACGCGCTGCTCTTGCGAGCGGGCATGAGCGACGCGGCGACTCCCACGATCGGACTGATCGCCAATCCCGTCTCGGCGCGCGACATCCGCCGGGTGGTGGCCAACGCCGGCAATCTGCAGACCAGCGACCGGGTCAACATCGTGTTGCGCGTGTTGAGCGCGGCGGCTGCGTGCGGCGTGCAGCGCGTCTTGACGATGCCGGACCGCGCCGGCTTGCGCGCCTTGCTGCAGCGCGCGCTGCAGCGCGAGCGGGCGCGCGAGGCGTGGCCGCGCGTGGAGTTTCTGGACATGGAGCCGACCTCGAGCGTGGCCGATACGTTCATCGCCACGCAGCGGCTGGTGCAGGCCGGGGTCGCGGCGATCGTCGTCCTCGGAGGCGACGGCACGCACCGCGCGGTGGTGCGCGAGTTGCGGCGGTTGGCGGCGCCGATTCCGATCGCGGGGCTGTCGACGGGGACGAACAACGCCTTTCCCGAGATGCGCGAGCCGACCGTCACCGGGATCGCGGTCGGTCTGTACGCCAGCGGCCGGGTCTCGGCGGCGAGCGTGCTGGCGGCCGAGAAGCTGCTCGAGGTCGTCGTCGAGTCGCCGCACGAGACGCGGCACGAGATCGCGATCGTCGATGCGGTGATCAGCGCCGAACGCTGCGTCGGAGCGCGCGCGCTGTGGAAGCCCGACAGCCTGCGCGCTGCCTATCTCGCGTTCGCCGATCCGCAATGCATCGGCCTGTCGGCGCTCGGCGGGCTGCTGCATCCGGTCGGGCGGCGCCAGCGCGGCGGACTGGCGATCGACATCGCGCCCGACCCGCACGCCGCAGCGGTCACGCTGCATGCGCCGATCGCGCCCGGCATGGTGCGGCCGGTGCCGATCGCCGGCTGGCGTCCGCTGGCGGCCGATGCCCCGGTCGCAGTCACGCAACGAGAGGGCACCGTCGCGCTGGACGGCGAACGCGAACTGGCGTTCGAGCGCGGCAGCCGGCTGTGCATCACGCTGCGCGAGAACGCTTTTTTCACCCTGGACGTGACGCGCTGCATGCTTCTGGCCGCGCGCCACGGCCTGCTCCACACCCGTTGAACCCTGCAAGGAGGCAGCGACGATGAGTGCCAATCCCTTTCCGCTCGGCAAGGAGCAACTGCTGTACGCCTACCGCACGATGCGCACGATCCGCGAATTCGAGGAACGGCTGCACGTGGACTTCGCGCGCGGCGACATTCCCGGTTTCGTGCACCTATACGCCGGCGAAGAGGCCGCGGCCGCCGGGATCATCATGCATTTGGGCGACGGCGACCGCATCGCCTCCACGCACCGCGGCCACGGCCACTGCATCGCCAAGGGCGTGGACGTCGTGGAGATGATGAAAGAGATCTACGGCAAGAAGGGCGGCGCCTGCCACGGCAAGGGCGGCTCGATGCACATCGCCGATCTCGCCAAGGGCATGATGGGCGCCAACGGCATCCTCGGTGCCGGGGCGCCGCTGGTATGCGGCGCGGCGCTGGCGGCCAAGTATCGCGGCAACGGCGAGGTCGCGGTCAGTTTCGTCGGCGACGGCGCTTCCAATCAGGGCATGTTCCTCGAGAGCCTGAATCTGGCGGCGGTGTGGAACCTGCCGGCGATCTTCGTCGTCGAGAACAACGGCTACGCCGAATCCACCTCGCGCGACTACGGCGTGGCGGTGGACTCCTACGTCGATCGCGCCGCCGGCTTCGGGCTGCCGGGCGTCACGGTGGACGGCACCGACTTCTTCGCCGTGTTCGAGGCGGCCGGCGAAGTGATCGCGCGCGCGCGCGCCGGCGGCGGCCCTTCGCTGCTGGAGTGCAAGATGGTGCGCTTCTACGGTCACTTCGAAGGCGACGCCCAGACGTATCGCGGGGCGGGCGAGCTGGAACACATCCGCACCCATCAGGACTGCCTGAAGAGGTTCGCCGCCGCCGTCACCGGCGCCGGCGCGGTGACGGCGGCGGAGTTGGCTGCCATCGATCGCGAAGCGAAAGCCTTGATCGAACGCGCGGTGGCCGAGGCCAAGGCGGCGCCATTGCCGACGGCCGACGACCTGACCACCGATGTCTACGTCAACTACTGAGCGCGGAGAGCACAACCATGGCACGCAGAATCACCATGAAGCAGGCGATCAACGAAGCGCTCGACCAAGAGATGGCGCGCGATCCGTCGGTGATCCTGATGGGCGAAGACATCGTCGGCGGCGCCGGCGCGCAGGGCGAGCGCGACGCCTGGGGCGGCGTGCTCGGCGTCACGAAGGGCCTGTACGCCAAGCACGGGGACCGCCTGCTCGACACGCCGCTGTCCGAGTCGGCTTACATCGGCGCCGCGATCGGCGCCGCCGCCTGCGGCATGCGGCCGGTGGCGGAGTTGATGTTCATCGACTTCATGGGCGTGTGCTTCGACCAGATCTTCAACCAGGCGGCGAAATTCAAATACATGTTCGGCGGCAAGGCCGAGACGCCGGTCGTGATCCGCACGATGGTCGGCGCCGGCTTTCGCGCCGCCGCGCAACATTCGCAGATGCTGACGCCGCTGTTCACGCACATCCCGGGGCTGAAGGTCGTCTGCCCGAGTACGCCGTACGACACCAAGGGCCT
>DATLZG010000466.1:0-2539 GCA_035574095.1 Burkholderiaceae bacterium
CCACGGAATCGAACGTGCCGGCGCGCACCAGCGCTTCCACCGCGCGCCGGTTGACGATGCGCTTGTCCACCCGCCGGCAGAAGTCGTACAGATCGGCGAACGGGCCCGCGCTGCGCGCGGCGAGGATCGCCTCCACGGCCGCCTGCCCGGTGCCGCGGATCGCGCCCAGACCGTAGCGGATCGTGCGCTCGTTCACCGGTACGAAGCGGTAGTCCGAAGCATTGATGTCGGGCGGCAGAACGCGCAGCCCGTTCGCCACGGCGTCGTCGTAGAACTGGCGCACCTTGTCGGTATCGTCCATCACCGCCGACAGGTTGGCCGCCATGAAGGCCGCCGGATGGTGGCACTTCATGTACGCCGTCTGATAGGCGAGCAGCGCGTACGCCGCGGCGTGCGACTTGTTGAAGCCGTAGCCGGCGAATTTCGCCATCAGATCGAACAGCTGCATCGCCTTGCCGCGCGGCATGCCGTTCTTCTGCGCCCCGGTGACGAACGTGTCGCGCTGCGCGTCCATCTCCTGCTGGTTCTTCTTGCCCATCGCGCGGCGAAGGAGATCCGCGCCGCCCAGCGTGTAGCCGGCGATCACCTGCGCGATCTGCATCACCTGCTCCTGGTAGACCATGATCCCGTACGTCGGCGCGAGGATCGGCTCCAGGCGCGGATCGAGGTACTCGACGCGCTCCTCGCCGTGCTTGCGGCGGATGAAGTCCGGGATCAGGTCCATCGGTCCGGGGCGGTACAGCGCCACGAGCGCGATCACGTCCTCGAAGCGGTCCGGGCGCGCGCGCCGGAGCAGGTCGCGCATGCCGCGCGATTCGAGCTGGAACACCGCGGTGGTGTTCCCGGAGGCGAGCAGGCGGTAGGTCTCGGCGTCATCGAGCGGGATCTCCTCCAGAGAGAACCCGGCGTGGCCGAGCTGGCGCACGTAGCGCTGCGCCCAGTCGAGAACGGTGAGGGTGGTGAGCCCGAGGAAGTCGAACTTCACCAGCCCGATTCTCTCGACGTCGTCCTTGTCGAACTGCGAGATCGCGTGCGCGCCACCCTCGGCCGCGTACAGCGGGCAGAAGTCGGTGAGCCTGCCCGGTGCGATCAGCACCCCGCCGGCGTGCATGCCGACGTTGCGCACCAGCCCTTCCAGCTTTTCGGCGAGCGCGAGCAGATCGCGCACCTCTTCTTCCTGCCGCTCGCGCTGGGCGAGCAGCGGCTCCAGCTCGCGCGCCTCGGCGAGGGTGATCAGCCTGCCGGGCTGAAACGGGATCAGCTTGGCGATCTGGTCGCAGAAACCATAGCCGAGGTCGAGCACCCGGCCGACGTCGCGCACCACGGCGCGCGCCGCCATGGTGCCGAAGGTGGCGATCTGCGCAACCGATTCCTCGCCGTATTTGCCGCGCACGTACTCGATCACCCGGTCGCGGCCGTCCTGACAGAAGTCGATGTCGAAGTCCGGCATCGAGACGCGCTCGGGATTGAGGAATCGCTCGAACAGCAGGTCGTAGCGCAGCGGATCGAGATCGGTGATGCCGAGCGCGTAGGCGACGAGCGATCCGGCGCCGGAGCCGCGTCCCGGACCCACCGGAACGCCGTTCGCGCGCGCCCAGCCGATGAAGTCGGCGACGATCAGGAAGTAGCCGGCGAAGCCCATCTTGACGATGGTGCCGATCTCGAATTCCAGGCGCGCCCGGTAGCGCGGCGTCTCGGCCGCTCGCCGCGCCGCGTCCGGGTAGAGCCGGGCCAGGCGCCGCTCGAGCCCCTGCTCGGCCTGGCTGCGCAGGTAGCGGTCCACGCCGATGCCGCCCGGTGTCGGGAACTCCGGCAGGCGGCTCCTGCCCAGCTCGATGGCGAGGTTGCAGCGGCGCGCGATCTCGACCGCATTGGCGAGCGCCTGCGGCACATCAGCGAACAGCTGCACCATCTCGTCCTGCGACTTGAAATACTGCTCGGACGTGAACAGGCGCGGCCGGCGCTGGTCGCCAAGCACGTACCCTTGCGCGATGCACACGCGCGCTTCATGCGCCTTGAAATCCTGCGGCGCGATGAACTGCACCGGATGCGTCGCGACCACCGGAAGCCCGGTGCGCGCGGCGAGCGCCAGCGTGCGCGCCACCAGCGCCTCGCCCTGCGGCGCGCCGGCGCGCTGAATCTCCAGGTAGTAGCGTCCCGGAAAGCGCCGCGCCCAGAGGCCGGCGAGCTTTTCGGCCGCGGCATCGTTGCCCGCGGCGAGCGCGTGGCCGACATCGCCCGCGGCGAAGCCGGAGAGTGCGATCAGGCCCTCGGTGCCCAGCTCGTCGAACCAGGCCGCCGCGATCTCGCCGCGCCCGCGCCAGGCGTTCTTCAGCCACGCGCGCGTGAGCAGCTCGCACAGCCGCCGGTATCCCGCCTGCGAGGCGCACAGCAGCAGCACGCGGTGCGGCTTGTCGCGGTCGGCGTCGTTCTTCAGCCAGCAGTCGGCCCCGACGATCGGCTTGATGCCGGCGGCGCGCGCCGCGCCGTAGAACTTCACCATGCCGAAGAGGTTCGCGCTGTCGGTGAGCGCCAGCGC
>DATLZG010000467.1:0-3081 GCA_035574095.1 Burkholderiaceae bacterium
GGCGGCGAACAGCTGCGGGTTGATGGTGCGCGCCACATCGCGTTCCAACTGGCCGAACGCGGTCAGCAGCGCTCGCACGTCCTCGGCTTCGGGCGCCAGCCGCGCGCGCGTGGCGACCAACGTGTCGAGTCCGCGCCAGGCGATCAGCGACACCACCGCCAGGACGCTGATCGCCACCAGCAGCTCGAGCAGTGTGAACCCGGCGGCCGGCCGATGTTGACCACGCAGCGGCTTCATTGATTGGTCGGCAGCACGGTCATCATCTCGGCCAGCTGCCGCCGGCTGCCATCGCTTTCGGTGAACACGCGCAGTTCGACCCGGCGGAAAAACGGGTTGGGCGTGGACTTGATGATCTGTTCGCAGGCGAACGTCATGCCTCCCTGTTCGCAGTCGCTGACCGACTGGCCGAGGTCGAGCCGCTGCCGCGCCAGCCGCAGCTCCAGCAGACGATTCTCGGCGGTCAGCGCGGCGAGCAGCTTCAGCCGGGCGTCCTCTGCCGCGTTGGTGAGCGCCATCGCGCCGCGCATCGCGGCGGCCAGCGCCACGCCAATAATCACCAGCGCCACCAGCACCTCGAGCAAGGTGAAGCCGGCGCAGCGGTCAATTGCTCGCCAGCGTGCCGCGTCCACTTTCATCGAACTCCACCGCCACCTGCGCCAGATCGTTGGCCAGCTCCAGCCGAAAGCGGGGCTGAATCCATTCGCGTGCGATTTGCACTCGGACCGGCGGCGCGCCAGGACCGAGCACGACCTGCGACGGCTGCTTGGCGCCTTGCTCGACGAGCGCGAGCCGCGTCAGCGGCCGCTCCCAGCGGCGCTCGCGCAGAAGATCGTCGCCGGTCAGCAGTTGCCGTTCGCCGGCCACTTCGGCGACGAAACGATAGCCGTTGACGTCCGCCTCCCAGACGATCGGCTGCTGGCGGATGCGCGCTTCGTCGGCGGCCAACGCCAGCAGCTGTCCGATGCGGCGCGCCTCGCGCGCCAGGCTCTGGCGCGGGTCGGGCGTCACGCTGATCGTGACGATCGACAGCAGGATGCCGGCCAGGACCATCACGACCAGCAGCTCCAGCAAGGTGAAGCCGCGCGGGCCGTCCCTCGCCCTCATGGCCGCCGCGCGCAATCGTGCTGCCGTCAGAGCATCCAGGAGCCGATGTCGGCGTCCACACCCTCGCCGCCCGACTGACCGTCGCGGCCGAAGCTGAACACGTCGATTTCGCCGCGTAGGCCAGGATTCAGATACTGGTATTCCTTGCCCCACGGATCCTTCGGCAGGGACGAGCGCTCCAGGTAACCGCCCTGCTTCCAGTTGTTCGGAATCGGCTCGGTGGTCGGCTTCTCGATCAGCGCCCGCAGTCCCTGTTCGGTCGTCGGATAGCGGCCGTTGTCGAGCCGGTAAAGCTTCAGCGCCTGCATCAGCGAGGCGATGTCCTGTTTGGCCGCGGCGATGCGGGCATCGTCGGTGCGGCCGACCACGCGCGGCACGATCAGCGCGGCGAGGATGCCGAGGATCGTGATCACAACCATGATTTCGATCAGCGTGAAGCCGCGCGAACGAGAAGCGGAGGTCATGCGTCTTTCCAGAGCGGAGATGTGTGCGGCCCGCGCGCCGGGAACGTCGAGCGCCCAGCGCCATGCGGGCGCGGCCGAGAGGGACACGCGCATAATATCAACGGCCCTGCGGGGGCGGGGCGAGCAGCCCCGTCCGAGCTAGGGCATCGGGATGAGCGCGCCGCGGTGCCGGATGCGCATGAGGTGCGCGACGATATGAGACGCTTGCTGGGATTCCTCGGCCACCTTGCGGCGCTGGCACTGGTCGCCGCGATCGCGGCGTACTGGGCGATCAAGATCCTGACGCCGCCGCCGGCGAGCGCCCCGCCGCCGCTCGCGACGCCGCCACCGCGCGAACCCGACCCCGTCCTCGCCGCGCGCATGTTCGGGTTAGTCCAGATGGCGCCGGTGCCGGCCGCCAGCAACGTGCAGGTGGCCGGTGTATTCGCCGCCGGTGCGGACTCCTCCGCCGTGCTGATCGTCGACGGCAAGCCGGCGCGTGTTTACCTGCTGGGCCAGGAGGTTGCACCCGGCACGACACTGGCGGCAGTGCGCGCCGACGGCATCACGCTCGCCAGCGGCAGCGGTCAGCAGGAGCTGCGGGTTCCGCCGCGGCCGGTCGCTCCGATGGGTGGTGCAGCTCCGGCGCCCGTGTACACGCGCGAAGGCAATACGCTCTCGGCGCCCGGCGTCGGCCCTGCGGCTCCGCCACGGCCGCTGCCGCCACCACAATCCGCGCCGGCCAATCCGGCTCCGATGACGCAGCCAGGGGTCATGCCGCCCGGGCGGGCGATGATGCCGGGCGCGCCACCCGAACCGGCGCCCGCGCCGACGGTCAATCCGGCCGCGAGCCAGTGATTCGCGGTCGCGGCCGCGCGGTTTGATCCGTTGCCGCGGATCCGCAACTTCGAACCGATGACGCACCCTGCAGCAAAACCGTCACCCGGCGAGCGCGCCTGGCGCAGCGTCCTGTTCGTGCTCAGCGCAGCAATGGCGGCGCTCGCGGCGGTCGATTTGGACGCCGGCCGGTTGGCGGGCGCGCTCGGCGACAGCGGGGTCGCTTGCCTGATGTTGTCGCTGCTGCCGCAGTTTCCGTTCGTGCGGGCGCTCGTCGCCGCGAGCGAGCGACCGCGGCCACGCGAGGAGCTGCTGCGCGACCTCGAACGCGTGCGCCCCCGCAATCCATGGGCGGACCGTGCCGGCGCCGCGGGCTGGATGCTGCTCGCATCCTCGTTCGTGCTGCGCGTTTTCGGGTTCGAGTAGTAGCGAACGCTTTTTTGGCCGGCTATTCCGCCGAATCTGCAGTCCGTCGCGCGCGGCTCGTGGGCGCCGCGGCGCATCCGTAAAGTGCAGCGCGAACGATCCGCGTTCCCCTATGGGCTTCATCGATAATCCTTCGCATGCCGCAAGCCAATGAACCGATCGGCGGCGTCGCTGCCGGTGCGACCGATTCCGCGCGGCGGCGCGACGGCTGGCGCCGGCTGGGCGCCGATGTCGCGGCTGGGGCGCGGATGGCCGCGCGCACCGTGGCCCC
>DATLZG010000468.1:0-2264 GCA_035574095.1 Burkholderiaceae bacterium
CCAGTACAGCGCCGCCAGCGCGACGGTCAGCACCACCAGGCTCGGCAGCGCCGCGACGATGGCCGGCGGCCACGCCTGCAGCAGGCCGAGGTGCGAGAACAGCTTGTTCAGCATGTAAAACAGCACGCCGATCATCACGCCGGCGAAGATCTTCAGGCTCACGCTGCCGGCCCGCACGTGCAGATAGGCGAACGGCAACGCCAGCACCATCATCACCAGCACCGCGAGCGGATAAAACAGCTTGTTCCACAGCGCGATCTCGTAGCGGTCGGTCTGCTGCCGGTTGTCGGCCAGATGGTCGATGTACTGCGCCAGCGCCAGCGCCGACATGCGCTCGGGCTGCACCAGCAGCACGCCGAAGATGTCGGGCCGCAGCTCGGACGGCCACAGCCGCTGCGACTCGCGCACGATCTCGGTGCGCGCCGTCGAGGGTCGGGCGTCGGCGTTGTCGACCAGCGGCAGGCGCGTCTCGACCACGTTGGTCAGCTCCCAGCCGCGGTTGCCGGGCTCGTCGACGAAGCGGCCGCGCTCGGCGCGCGCGATCGCGCGCAGGCGGAAGTCGCGGTCGAACTCGAACACGCGCCAGCCCTCGACCGTCGTGTCGGGCAGCACGCGCGCGACGTTGACGAAGCGCAGCCGCTCGACGCGGCCCGCACCGTCGCGCACCGCGTCGCGCACCCATACCCCGGAGCGGAACTGCTGCGCCAGCGGCGCGCCCATCGCCTTCAGCTTCGACTGCCGCGCCAGCCGCTCCGCCGGCGGCGCCAGAAACTCGCCGAGCAGGTACGTGACCGCGACCATCAGCGCGCCGATGCCGAGCACCGCGTACGCGAGCCGGCGCGTGCTCATGCCCGACACGCGCATGATCGTGAACTCGGAGTTGGCGGCGAGCCTCGACAGCGCGAAGATGGTGCCGATCAGCGCCGCGATCGGCATCAGCTCGTAGATGCGCGTCGGCTGCGTCAGCAGCACGTACGTGAACACCTGCGGCAACTGGTAGCCGGCGCGGCCGACTTCCTCCAGCTCGTTGATCAGTTCGAAAAACGCGAACAGCGCCAGCAGCGCGAACAGCACGAAGCCGGTGGCGGCGGCCACTTCGCGGGCGATGTAACGGCGCAGCGTCTTCACGCGATTCCCCGCCGCCACGCGCGCGGGCTCGCCCAGCGCGGCAGCCAGCGCTGCAGATACACGCGGCGCACGAACAGCAGCGCGACGATCGCGGCGACGATCGCGTGCACCAGCCATACACCGACCGAAAACGGGATCCGCTCCTGCTGTACCCACGCCTGCACCACCGACAGGCCGTTGTTGTAGAGCAGGAACGCCAGCACCGCGATGATCAGGTTGAACGAGCGCCCGACGCGCGGATTGCTGTAGGACAGCGGAATCGCCGCCAGCGCCAGCAGCAGCGCGACGATCGGCATGCCGAGCCGCATCAGCAGCTCGGCGCGCGTGAACGGCGTGTTCTCGATCCACAGCTGCAGCGTGGTTTTGGCGCGCGCGGCGACTTCGGCGATCGGCTCGTCGGGCTTCACGTCGAGCCGCACCAGGTAGCGGTCGAACTCGGTCATTCGGTACTCGGCGGCCCCCGGCGTGCCCTCGTAGCGGCGGCCGGTTTCCAGCGCCAGGTAGCGCTCGCCGTTGGGGCGCACTTCGATCGCGCCCTGCGCGGCGACGATCACGCCCTCGCGCCCTTGGCTGCGATGGCTGACGAAGATGTTGTGCACGCGGGCGCCGTCGAAGTCGACCGCCTCGACGAAGAACACGCGGTCGGCGGCGCTCGATTCGATGAAGCGGCCGGGTGCGACCTTGCTGACGTCGTCGCGGCTTTCGAAACGCTTGCGGCTCTCGACGATCTGCCGCTGCGACCACGGCGAAACCACCAGCGAAAGCAGCGCCACCAGCACGATGATCGGCGCGCCGAAGCGCAGCACCGGACCGATCCATGCGAGCAGGCTGCGGCCGGAGGCAAACCACACCACCATCTCGGAGTCGCGGAACGCGCGCGCCAGGCTCATCAACACGGCGATGAAAAGCGTCAGCGTCAGCACCGTCGGCAGGTACGTGAGCGCGACCAGCGCGACGAGCTGGAACACGGCCTGTCCGTCGACGCGGCCGCCGGCCGCATCGCCCAGGATGCGCACCAGCCCGACCGAGAACACGATCGTGAACAGCACGGTGAACACCGCGCTCGCAGTGTTCGACAACTCGCTGACGATCGCGCGTTTGAAGATCACTTTTCCTCCCCTCTCCTCTCGCCGGAG
>DATLZG010000469.1:0-3208 GCA_035574095.1 Burkholderiaceae bacterium
CCGCGCCCCGTTCTCGTTTCTACCCGCCGGGATACAGGCAGCCGAGCACGCGCGGGCCGTCGGCGCCGGTCACCGCCGGCAGGTTGGCCGGCCGCCGCGCCAGGAACTCGCGCGCCAGCCAGGCAAAGGCGAGCGCCTCGACATGCTCCGGTGCGACGCCAAGTTCTGCGCTCGAGCGCACCGGGCGCGGCGCCACCTCTTCGGCCAGCATCTTGATCAGCGTCGCGTTGTGCGCACCGCCGCCGCAGACGATCAGGTCCTGCGCCTGCGGAAAGTGCATCGCTAGCGCGCGGCCGATCACGACAGCCGTCAGGCGCGTGAGCGTCGTCGCGACATTGTGCGGATCGACGCTCTCGCGGTGGGCCAGGCGGGCGCGCAGCCAGGCGGGGTTGAAAAGCTCGCGCCCTGTGCTTTTCGGCGGTGGTGCGACGAAGAAAGGCTCCGCCAGCAGCACCTCGAGCAGCCCGGCGTCGAGGCGGCCACCGGCGGCCCAACGCCCGTCGCGGTCGATCGGCTCGCCCAAGTGCTCGAGCGCCCAGGCGTCGATCAGCACGTTGCCCGGGCCGCAATCGAAACCGAGCACGGCCGCGTCTGCGCCGCGCGCGGGCAGGCCGGTCAGGTTGCTGATGCCGCCGATGTTCACCACCGCGCGCGGCGCATCGGTCGCGAAAAGGGCGGCGTGAAACGCCGGTACCAGCGGCGCGCCCTGACCACCGGCTGCGACATCGCGGCTGCGAAAGTCGGCTACGACATCGATGCCGGTCAGCTCGGCCAGCGTGGCCGGGGCGTTCAGTTGGATCGTGTAGCCGGCCTCCGGCCGATGGCGCACGGTCTGCCCGTGGGCGCCGATGGCGCGCACGTCGGCCGCCTCGACCTCAGCGTGCAGCAGCAGGTCCTGCACCGCCGCCGCGTACGCGCGCGCCAGATGCTGCGAAGCGACGGCGCTCCGGTGCAGTTCGTCTTCACACTGGTGGTTCAGACGCAACAACTCGTCGCGCAGCTCCGCCGCAAAGCCGTGATGCAGATGGCCGAGCAAGCGCGGCGGCCAGGCCGCGAAGTCGGCCAGCACGGCATCCACGCCGTCCACGCTGGTGCCCGACATCAGGCCGATGAAAAGTTCGCTCATGGAGGTCAATTAGACTGCGGCGCGGAAAACGACGCCAGCCTAACGCCCTCGCCATGTCCGGCAAGCCCTATCCGATCACGCCCGCCGTCGAACGCGCGCTCGCGCTGGTCAAGCGCGGTTGTGACGAACTGCTGATCGAATCCGAGTTCGCGCAGAAGCTCGCGCGCAGCGAAGCGACCGGGCAGCCGCTGCGGTGCAAACTGGGGCTGGATCCGACCGCGCCCGACATCCACCTCGGTCACACGGTGGTGCTGAACAAGCTGCGGCAACTGCAGGATCTCGGCCATACTGTGATCTTTTTGATCGGCGACTTCACGTCGATGATCGGCGACCCGAGCGGCCGCAACACGACGCGGCCGCCGCTGACGCGCGAGCAGATCGAGGCCAACGCCAAGACCTACTTCGAGCAGGCGGCGCTGGTGCTGGACCGCAGCCGCACCGAGATCCGCTACAACTCCGAGTGGTCGATCCCGCTCGGCGCCGACGGCATGATCAAGCTCGCGGCCAAGTACACGCTGGCGCGGCTGCTGGAGCGCGACGACTTCGCCAAGCGCATGCGGGACAACGCGCCGATCGCGATGCACGAACTGCTGTATCCGCTGATGCAGGGCTACGACTCGGTGGCCTTGCGCGCCGACCTGGAGCTTGGCGGCACCGACCAGAAATTCAATCTGCTGGTCGGCCGCGAACTACAACGGCACTACGGGCAGGAGCCGCAATGCATCCTGACCATGCCGCTGCTCGAAGGTCTGGACGGCGTCGAGAAGATGAGCAAGAGCAAGAACAACTACATCGGCATCACCGAACCGCCGTTCGAGATGTTCAGCAAGGTGATGTCGATTTCCGACCAGCTGATGTGGCGCTGGTATGACCTGCTGTCGCTGCGCTCGAACCAGGAGATCGAAAACCTGAAGCGCGAGGCCGGGCAGGGGCGCAACCCGCGCGACATCAAGGCGCTGCTGGCGCGCGAGATCGTCGCCCGCTTTCACTCGGAGCGCGCGGCCGAGCAGGCCGCGGCCGAGTTCGACGCGCGTTTCCGCGCCGGCGCGATGCCGCAACAGATGCCGGAGTTTTCGCTGGCGGCGGACGACGCCGGCGGCCTGCCGATCGCGGTGTTGTTAAGGCAGGCCGGAATGGCGTCTTCCACGTCCGAAGCGATGCGCGCGGTCGAGCAGGGCGGCGTGCGTATCGACGGTACGAAAGTCGCGGATCGCGCGCTGCGGGTCGCGCCCGGCACCTACGTCGTGCAGGTCGGCAAGCGCAAGTGGGCGCGGGTGACGGTCGCGCCTAGGTGCTGACGCGGCGGGCATGATCGGGCTGCTGCAGCGGGTCGGTCGCGCCGAGGTGCGGGTCGAGGGCCGCTCGATCGGGGCGATCGGCGCTGGCCTGCTGGTGTTCGTCTGCGCCGAGCGCGGCGACTCCGAACGCGAGGCCGACGCGTTGCTGGCCAAGTTGCTGGCGATTCGCGTGTTCGCTGACGAGGCGGGGCGGATGAACCGCAGCGTGCGCGACGTCGGCGGCGGTCTGCTGTTGGTGCCGCAGTTCACGCTCGCCGCCGACACGCGTACCGGTACGCGGCCGAGCTTCACGCCGGCGGCGCCGCCGCCGACCGGGCGGCGCCTGTTCGAGTACCTGCTCGAGCGCGCGCGTACGCAGTACCCGACAGTAACGAGCGGCGCGTTCGGTGCGATGATGCAAGTGGAGCTGGTCAACGATGGACCGGTGACGTTCTGGTTGAGGATCAAGCCGAAGGAGCATGGCGATGAAAATTTGGAGTGAATCTTTCGCCGACGGCGCCCGGATTCCCGGCGAATTCGCATTCGCGGTGATCGATCCCGTGCATCACGTGAAGCTGTCGGCCAACCGCAATCCACATCTGGCGTGGAGCGATGTCCCGGCGGGCACGAAATCGTTCGCGCTGATCTGTCACGACTACGACGTGCCGAGCAAGCCGGACGACGTCAATCAGGAAGGGCGCGAAATACCGGCCACGCTGCCGCGGGTCGACTTCTTCCACTGGGTGCTGGTCGACATTCCGGCGACGATGACGGCGATCGAAGCGGGCAGCTTTTCCAACGGCGT
>DATLZG010000470.1:0-9055 GCA_035574095.1 Burkholderiaceae bacterium
ACGCGGTGATCTGCCGCGCCGCGGCCTCGATGCGCGCCTCTTGCAGCGGAAAGAACTCGAAGCGCGTGGCCGCGCCGCGCGGCGCGAAAGAAAGGCGAATGCGGTTGTCCTCGATCACCGCGGCGGCCCCCGCCAGTTCCATCGGCTGCGGCACCAGCGCGCGCATGGCCGCGAACTGCGCCGCCCGCCGCGACGGCGAAGCGGTGTCGCGCACCGGCAGCGTCAACTTCACGTCGGCGCCGCCGGGGATGCACACGTCCTTACAGATCAGCCAGTCGGCGCGCGCCGCGAGCGTGACTGGGTCGCCGTTGCGCAACGACGGCGGCGGCACGAGCGTGGCGAGCAGCAGCACTTCGCCTTCGTAGCCGAAGTTCATCAGCGGCCCGACCGGCAGCCGCTTGGGCAGCGGCCATTCGATCGGCCCGGCCGTCCACCCCGCCGGCAGTTTCCACGCGATGCGCGTCGGCAGGCCCGAATCGCCCGGCACCTGCCAGTAGGTGTGCCAGCCGTCGTCGTGCCTGATACGCAACGCGACCGGCAGCGGCTGGCCGGGGACGACCGCATCGACCGCGGCGACGAGTTCGGCCTCGGCGTTGTCGGTGCGCACCGGCTGGGCCGCGGCGCCCACGGCGAAGAATCCGAACAGGGCGGCAAGCGCCGCGCGTCGTAGCGAGGACATGATCATCTGCATTCGTCCGGCGAACCGGCGGCGAGTTCCGGCACCGTCAGCCGCGTTCGATCTGCGCGAAGGCCTCGGCGGCGGCGGCGAGCGTCGTCTCGATCGCCGCGTCGTCGTGCGCCGCGGAGACGAAACCCGCTTCGTAAGCCGAAGGAGCGAAGTACACGCCGCGCTCGAGCAACGCGTGGAAGAACGCGTTGAAGCGCGCCTTGTCGGTGGCCAGCACCTGCGCATAGTTGACCGGCACCTGGCGCGCGAAATACACGCCAAACATGCCGCCGATGCAGTCGGCGCAGAAATCGATACCGGGCGCGTTGCGCGCGGCGCGCGTCAATCCGTCGACGAGCTTGCGCGTCTGCGCGACCAGCCGGTCGTAGAAGCCCGGCGCCTGGATGAGTTTCAGCGTCGCCAATCCGCACGCCACCGCGACCGGATTGCCGGACAGCGTGCCGGCCTGGTACACGGCGCCCAGCGGCGCCAAGTGCTGCATCAGCTCGCGCCGGCCGCCGAACGCCGCCACCGGCAGTCCGCCGCCGATCACCTTGCCGAGTACAGTCAGATCGGGCGTCACGCCGAGCAGCGACTGCGCGCCGCCCAGCGCCACGCGGAATCCGGTCATCACTTCGTCGAAGATCAGCAGCGCGCCGTGCTGCGTGCACAGCCGCCGCATCGCGCGCAGGAACTCGTCGCTGGCGCGCACCAGATTCATGTTGCCCGCGATCGGCTCGACGATCACGCACGCGATGTCGTCGCCGTGGCGCTTGAAGGCGTCTTCCAGTTGCTGCGCGTCGTTGTAGTCGAGCGCCAACGTGTGCTGCGTGATCTCGGCCGGCACCCCGGCCGAGCTCGGGTGGCCGAACGTCAGCGCGCCCGAGCCCGCCTTGACCAGCAGGCTGTCGGCGTGGCCGTGATAGCACCCTTCGAATTTCACGATCTTGCGCCGGCCGGTCGCCCCGCGTGCCAGCCGCAGCGCGCTCATCGCCGCTTCGGTGCCGGAGGAAACGAGTCGCACTTGTTCCAGCGACGGCACCAGCCGGACGATTTCCTCGGCCATCGCGACTTCGGCCTCGGTCGGCGCACCGAAACTCAAGCCGCGCGCCGCCGCCTCCTGCACCGCGCGGACGACCTCTGGATGCGCATGGCCGACGATCATCGGGCCCCAGGAACCGATGTAATCGACGTAGCGCTTGCCGTCGGCGTCCCAGAAGTACGGGCCCTCGGCGCGGACGATGAAGCGCGGCGTGCCGCCGACCGACCGGAACGCGCGTACCGGCGAGTTGACGCCGCCCGGGGTCGTGCGCTGGGCGCGTTCGAACAGTTCCTCGTTGCGGCTCACCGGTTCGCGCTCCTAAGGGCGTACGGGCAACGATGGTGCACGGTGCCCAGGTGGTGGATCACGCCGCCGCGCCCGTCGCTCGACCCGGAGCCCGCGCGGTGCGCGCGGATTCGACCGCCAGCCGCCCGCGCGCGGGCGGGCGGGGATGGACCGGAATTCGCCCGCTTTTCGGGTCACAGGCTATGATGCGGCGCCCTCAGTATCTTATCGAATTCGTTGAAGAATTCCGGCGGATGACGACAGCGACGGCGCAAGCGACGCGCACCTGGATGTGCTTGATCTGCGGTTGGATCTATGACGAGGCGGCCGGCCTGCCGGACGAAGGCATCGCGCCGGGCACGCGTTGGGAAGACCTGCCGCCGAACTGGACTTGCCCCGAATGCGGCGCCCGCAAGGAAGACTTCGAGATGGTCGAGATCTAGGGCCGGATCTCGCGGCCGGCGGGCGGCGGCCATGCGCCGCCGCGTTGAAGGAGGAGTGCTGAATGTCCGGGCCGGACTTTTCCGATATTCGCGGCAAGAAGGTCATGGTGATCGACGACTCGAACACCATCCGCCGCAGCGCTGAAATTTTCCTGACCCAGGCCGGCTGCCAGGTGATCCTCGCCCAGGACGGCTTCGAGGCGCTGGCCAAGATCAACGACCACGAGCCGAACATCATCTTTTGCGACATCCTGATGCCGCGCCTGGACGGGTACCAGACCTGCGCGCTGATCAAGCGCAGCCCGCGCTTTTCGCGTACGCCGGTCGTGATGCTGTCGTCGAAGGACGGCCTGTTCGACCGCGCGCGCGGGCGCATGGTCGGCTCCAGCGAATACCTGACCAAGCCGTTCACCAAGGACAGCCTGCTGACCGCGGTGCGCGAGCATTCGATCAACTGAGCAACGAGCAAGTAACCCAACGGCACGTGGAGGCAACAGATGCCGATCAAGAAAGTCCTGGTGGTCGACGATTCGCCGACCGAACGCTATTTCCTCACCGAACTGCTGACCAAGAACGGCTTTTCGGTGTCGGCCGCCGAAAGCGCTGAAGAAGCGGCGATCAAAATCAAGGCACAGATGCCGGATCTGATCCTGATGGACGTCGTGATGCCGGGCCAGAACGGCTTCCAGTTCACGCGCGCGCTGGCAAAGGATCCGGCGACGCAGCACATCCCGGTCATCATGTGCACGAGCAAGAACCAGCAGACCGACCGCATCTGGGGCATGCGGCAGGGCGCGCGCGACTACGTGACCAAGCCGGTCAAGGTCGAGGAGTTGCTGGAGAAGATCGCCGCCCTCGGTTAAGCGAGACAGGCTCGATGGAAGCAGGCAAACACGGCGGCAAACTGCGCGAGTTCTCGACGCAACTGGTGGAGCGCATCAAGGCCGCGCCGCACACCGCGGCGCAGCCGTTGCGGCTCGCGGTGCGCATCGGCGCCGACAGTTACCTGCTCGACATGACCGCCGCCGGCGAGATCGTGGCCACGCCCGAGATCGCACCGGTACCGTGGACGCGGCCGTGGTTTCGCGGTCTGACCAACGTGCGCGGCCGCCTGATCGGTGTGATCGACCTGCCACAGCTGACGGGGCGCGCACCGCTCGCGCCCGAGCAGGCGCAGCAGTTGCTGGTGTTCGGGCCGACGCTGAAGGTCAACGCCGGCGTATTGATCACGCGCGCATTCGGCTTGCGCAACACGCGCGAATTGGAGGATCTGGGCGCGGACGGCGCCGGTGCACCGTGGGAGGTGCACCGCTTCCGCGATCTGGACGGCACGGTGCTTACCGAGCTGGACCTGCCCAAGCTGGTGGCGAGCGACGCTTTCGCCAGCGTCGGCATTTGAGTCAATCGTCGGCCGCCGGCGGCGCCGGCGGCGAGGGGAACGGACATGGCATTGGATCTCGGACTGAGCCGGCGCAAGAAGTCGGGGCCGACCGCAGCGCAGCCGCCTGCGGGAGACGCTTTCCGCTACACGGAGTTCGCACCACTCGATGCGCCGCCGCTGCCGGAAGCGGTGCCCGCACGCGGACCCGGCACCCAACGCGTTGCGCGCACCGTCGCGCGCCCGCCGGCGGCGCCGAGCCTCGGCGCCCTCGACAAGCTGATCGCCTGGAAGCTGCCGCTGATCGGCGACAAGCCGGTCAACGTGCAGGTGCAGTCGCTGCTGATCCTGCTCGGCATGTTCGCGCTACTGGTCACCGCGATCGTGGCGATCGATGTCCGGCAGGCCACCAACGGCACGCTGCAGGCCGAGATCGTCGGCGACACGCTGATGCACACGCAACGGCTGGCGAAAGCCGCGACCAACGCGGTCGGCGGCAACCCGACCGCGCTCGCCGAGCTGCGCGACAGCCGCGACCGCATCGCCGCCAATTTGGCCGCCCTCGAGAAGGGCGATCCGGGACGCGGGCTGTCGCCCTCGTCGGCACAGATCCAGCCGGCGATCGCGCGGCTGATCGAGCGGTGGAAGGCATCGGAAGCCGCCGCGTCGACCATCGTCGCCAACGAGAAAACGCTGCTCGCGTTCGGCGCGGTGATCAAGCGCATCAACGACACCAGCCCGCGCCTGCTGCAACTGACGGAGGAAATCGCGGCGCTGAAACTGCAGAACGGCGCGCCGGCGCGCGAGATCGCCGCCGCCGGCCAGCTCGTGATGCTGACCCAGCGCCTCGGCCGCAGCGCCAACTCGATGATCAGCGGCGATTCGGCGAACGCCGAGATCGCGCTGACGCTCGGGCGTGACATCGCGCTGTTTCGCGACCTGACACAGGCGCTGCTCGCCGGCAGCGACACGTTGCGCATCGCGCCGGCCGCCGACGGCGAGACCCGCGCGCGTCTGCAGGAGCTGGCCAAGGTGTACGGCGAGTTCCAGAGCGCGATCGGCGGCACGCTGTCCAGCCTGCCGGCGCTGGTGCAGGCCAAGGATGCGGAAGTGGCGATCCTGCGCGACTCCGAGCCGCTGCGGCAGCAAGTGTCCGAACTGCAACAGCTGTATCGGCAGGAGCAGAACGAGCGCAGGGTCAACTGGGTGTTGATGGGCCTGTTCGGTTTCCTCGCGCTCGCCGCCGCCGTGTTGACCGCGAAGGTGCTGCTCGACGACGTGCGCAAGCGGGCGATCGAGGCGGAGCGGCAACGGATCGAGGCGCAGAAGCAGGAGGAGGAGGCGAAGCGCCTGAACGAGCAGAACCAGGCGGCGATTCTGCGTCTGATGAACGAACTGCAGGAGGTCGCCGACGGCAACCTGACCGTGCAGGCGACCGTGACGGAGGACATCACCGGCGCGATCGCCGACTCGGTCAACTACACGGTCGAGGAGCTGCGCGGGCTGGTCGGCCGCATCAACGTCGCCGCCGAACAGGTGAGCGCGGCTTCGACGCAGGCGCGCGACATCGCGACGCGGCTGCTGACCGCCTCCGAAGCGCAGTCGCGCGAGATCAAGGAAACCGGCGACAAGGTGCTGCGCATGGCGGCGCAGATCAACGACGTGTCGAAGAGCGCGTCCGAGTCGGCCAAGGTGGCGCGCACCTCGCTGGAAGCCGCCGAGCGCGGGCAACGCGCGGTGTACAACCAGATCGCCGGCATGAACGAGATCCGCGAGCAAATCCAGGAGACTGCCAAGCGCATCAAGCGCCTCGGCGAGAGCTCGCAGGAGATCGGCGAGATCGTCGAGCTGATCTCCGACATCACCGAGCAGACCAACGTGCTGGCGTTGAATGCCGCCATTCAGGCGGCCTCGGCCGGTGAGGCGGGGCGCGGCTTCTCGGTCGTGGCCGAAGAGGTGCAGCGTCTGGCCGATCGGTCCGCGGAAGCGGCCAAGCAGATCGGCGCGCTGGTGCGCACGATTCAGACCGACACTCAGGACGCCGTCACCGCGATGGAAAAGAGCACGCAGGGCGTGGTCGAGGGCACCAAGCTGTCCGACGCCGCCGGTACCGCGCTGGCGGACATCGGCCGCGTGTCGCGCCAACTCGCCGAGCTGATCGAACGCATCGCCGGCGCAACCGGCGAGCAGGCCGAATCCGCCGGCGGTGTGGCGCAGTCGATCGAGCGGATTCTGGTGGTGACCGATCAAACCTCGCAGGGGACGCGGCAGGCCGCGCAGTCGATCGGCCAGCTCGCCACACTGGCGCGCGAGTTGAAGGCGTCGATCGCGCGCTTCCGCGTCGCCTGACGGCCGCTGTCGATGCCGCGCGCGCGCAGCTCTCGAGACCACGGCGCACACCGATGACCGAGACGCACAACCCGAACCAGCTGCTCGACGCAGCGGCCGACATCGCGCCGCTGGCGTGGGTGATCGGCGAGATCCGCGTCGCGCTGACGCAGGCCGTGGATGGCATCAAAGCCTTCCTCGCCAACAAGCAGGACCTGGATAGCCTGCGCAACGCCGCCAGCCAGGTGCACCAGGCCAATGGCGCATTGCAGTTGCTCGACCTGCGCGGCGTGGCGCTGGTGACCGAGGCGATCGAACAACTGCTGCGCCGCTGGGAAAACGACCCGAAGGAATGCGCGCCCTCTGCGGTGCGCTCGGTCGAGACGGCCACGACCGCGGTGGTCGCGTATCTCGAGGCGCTGCTGTCCGGCCAGCCGAACCAGCCGATCCGACTGTTCCCGTACTACCGCGACATTCTGACCCTCACGCAGGCGCCGCGCATCCACCCGGCGGACCTCGTTTTTCCGGACCTGACGCGCCGGCCGGCGTTTCATCGCCTCGAATCGCGGCCGCTCACATCCGATCAACTGCGCGTGCGGCGGGTGCGTTTCGAGGAAGGCCTGCTCGGCTTTCTGCGCGATGCCGACAACGCGCGCGCGCGCGCGCAGATGCGCGACGCGCTCGCCGACATCGAACAGTTGCCGCTGCGCGGGTTGACGCGCAGCTTCTGGTGGGTGGTGCGCGGCCTGCTGGAGGCGCTGGCGGCACGCCAGGTGCCGGTGGACACCGACCTGAAGCGCGTGCTGGCGCGCCTGAACCTGCAGTTGCGCCGGCTGATCGACGGCGGTGCCGCAGTGGCCGAACGGCTGATGATCGACGCGCTGTACTACGTCGGCCGCGCCGAGGATGGCGTGCCGCGCGTCGCCGAGATCAAGCGCCTGTACGGGCTCGGCGCGCTGATCCCGCCCGATTTCGAGCGCGCCACGCTGACCACGATCGACGCCGAGGCGCTGCGCACGTTGAAGGAGTCGCTGGCGCAGGCCAAGACGCTGTGGGGCCAAGTCGTCGGCGGCGCCGACGCCGCCAAGTTCGGCGCCGAGATCAAGCAGGCGCGCAGCGCCTGCGCCCGCCTCGAAGCGGCTGCGATCGACCGCGTGTTGGCGGCGATCGGCGGCGTGACGCAGGACTACGCGCGGCTGGCGACCGGCGTGCGCGAGGCACTGTCGCTCGAAGTCGCCGCGGCGCTGCTGTTCGTCGAGTTGGGCGCCGAGCAGTTGCCGCGCCTGGAGGACGAGTTCGCCGGCCGCGCCGGCGCGGTCGTCGAGCGGCTGCAGGCGGCGTACGCCGGCGCCTCGCTGCCCGACTCGGCGCCCTGGCTGTCGGAAATCGCGCGCAAGGCGCAAGACCGCCTGACGATGGGCACGGTGGTGGCCGAGACGCAGGCCACGCTGCGCGAGATCGAAACGCGGCTCGACCGCTTTTTCCGCAACCCCGCCGAGCGCGGCGAGTTGGCCGCCACGTTGCCGATGTTCGACCAGGTGTGCGGCGTGCTCGCGGTGCTGGGCGCCGATGATCCGGTCGCCGCGCTGCGCTCGGTGCAGGCTTCGGTACGCGGGTTCGCCGACGCTGGCGCGCCGGCGCGCCCCGAGGAGTTCGCGCGCATCGCCGGCAACCTCGGAGCCGTCGGCTTCTTCGTCGAGTCGTTGGGGCAGGACACGGAGCGGCCGCGCGGCATGTTCCGTTACGACCCGGCGACCGGCGTCTTCGCCGCCGATCTGACGCGGCCGCCGGCCGCCGAGGTCGCCGCGCCCGCCGACGAGGAGCCCGCGCTCGCGCCCGCGCGACTGACGCCGGCGCGGCGGCCGGAGAACATCGAAACCTCCGCCGCGCAGCACCTCGAGCTGGCGCAGGCAATGGCCGAGCGGCTAGTGTTGAACAGCAACGACAGCGCGGCGCTCGAAGGCCTGTCGCGCCTGCTGCCGCAGATGGCGAACGAGGCCGATCTGCTCGACGACGCGCAGTTGAAGGACCGCGTGGCGCGCGCCGCGGTGCTGCTGACGCAGTTCGCCGCGCTGAAAGAGCCGGCAGTCGCGCGCGATCTGGCCGCGCTGCTCGCGCCGCAGCGTGCCCCCGACGTGCCGGCGCCGACCGCGCCGCTGCCGGAGACCGATGCCGCGGCCGACCGCGAACTGCACGACATCTTTCTCGAGGAAGCCAACGAGGTCCTGGCCACGATCGAAACGCAGCTGGCGGCGCTGCGCGCCGCGCCCGACAATCACGCCACGCTGACCACCGTGCGCCGCGCGTTCCACACGCTGAAGGGCTCGAGCCGCATGGTCGGACTGAAGGCGTTCGGCGAGGGCGCGTGGGCGATCGAACAGTGCTTCAACCTGTGGCTGGCACAGGAGCGGCCGGCCAACGACGATCTGCTGGAACTTGCCGCCACCGCACACCGGCTGATGCGCGGCTGGATCGCCGCCATCGCCGCCGATCCGCGCGCGGCGATCGACGTCGGCGCATTGGTGGCCGCGGCGCAGCGCGTGCGCGAGGGCGCGCCGTTCGAGTACGCCGGCAGCGGTCCGCCGCCAAAGCCGGCGGGCAGCGCGGCCGAATCTGACGCGCCGCCCGCGCTGCCGCCGGCGGACCCAGGCGGCGCGGTGATCGGTGCGCAGGGAGAACCGATCCCTGAGACCGCGGTCGTCGACGCGGCAGCGGCCGGCAAGGCGGATTTCTCCGACGAGGTCAAGCGCATCGGGCCGGTGGAGATCAGCCACGGGCTGTATTCGGTGTTCCTGAACGAGGCCGACGAATCGATCCGCAATCTGGCGCAGGACGTTTCGGAGTGGCGCTTCGAACCGGCGCGGCGCGTGCACGCGGCCACGGTGCGGCGCGCGCATTCGCTCGCCGGCATC
>DATLZG010000471.1:0-2826 GCA_035574095.1 Burkholderiaceae bacterium
GCAATACCGTTGCGGAAAAAAGCCCGACATATTCGAGGTCGATGCCGCCGGTGAACTTGGCCTTCACGTCTTGGTAGTGCAGGTCGATCTGAGCCTCCACTGCCGCCGCCGGCTTGAAACGGCCCGACAAATACACCATCGATGAATCAATGTGACTGTCTGCGTTCAGCAGGAGCCGACCGGGTCCCGACGGCAATCCGGGTGCCGTTCCTGCGAACGCCAGATTGAACTGCTGTGGCTTGCCCTGCGTCGCGTATTCCAGCCCCCAGCTCAGCTGCGCGATGGAGTTCAGGTCAAAAGAATGCCGCCACTGGACGTCGCGCTGGGCGAGGTCATAGTGGAGCGGGTTCAGGCGCCCGAGAGGATCGAGAAGTAGGGGCAGGCCCACGAGGCCGCCAAACAGAGGGCCCAGCGCCTGGGCCGTCTCGGGCGAGAAGAACGCGCCCGATACCGTCGCGACTTCCGTGCCGCTGCCGACTTTGAACCACGCGTGGTTGGTGGGATTGAACTTATAGTTGAATCCTGCATCGTAACGGCGGTAATCGAAGGCAACACCGTCGTCCACCAGGCCGCTCGCGCGGTCGCCGCTGAATCTGCCATCGGCGGAGGAACCGTTGGCAAATGCGAACACGGCAAGCTCGTGCGTGGGTTTCACCCCCAGGCCGACCACGAGATTCTGGCGATTCAGCCGCAGGCTGCCGTCGGATGCAGTACGGTTGATTTGCGAGTCGCCGTGGGCGGCATCGAAGCTCGCAAAGTACGAAAATGGCACCTTCGCCACGCTGTAGCCGCTTATCGTGGCGTTACCCTCGAGCTCCGTGATGAATTGCCGCGCAAGCGTCGCACCGACGCTGCCGTAGTGCCCTGGCGCAGGAACCATGGAGCTGTAACGGTTCGATGCGCCGAACACGGCCGGGTCGGAAAGGAAGCCCTTGAACAACTCCGAATCCTTGTTGAAGTAACCCGAGAACCGGTCGGCAAGAAACAGGTGGCTGCCGGCCCAGTACGGGCTGTACGAATCGTAGGCATAGGCTTGCGCCCATTCCTCCATGCCGAAAGCTGCAAGCGCGCTGCCGAGATTGGCGCTGCCCTTCTGGTCGGTCAGCACCTGATTGAGCGACTTGACGAACGGCATGCGCACCTGCGCCTCGCGGGCGGCCTCGATCCCTTTTCCAAGCTCCAGGGCGTCGAAATACGCGAGGCTCCTCATGAGGTGCGGCAGCGGGTCCTTGTCATCGAGGCTCGACGCCTTCTGGAGCGCTTCCAACGCGCGCGCGTAATCGCCGAGCTGGTAATAGGCAACACCGCTGAAGAGCCAGGCGCGCGCAAAGCGCGGCTCGATCACGCCCGCCTTGAGGAAGGACTCGAGCGCGGCCTCGGTTTCGCCTCGTTTCAGGTGCATCACGCCAAGGCCCGTCAGGGCGACGTAGTCGTCGGGCTGCTGCTCGAGCGCCGCACGGAACGCGGCTTCGGCCGCGGGGAAATCGTTGGCGAAGGTTTCGAGCGTTCCAAGCTCGCCTCGATAGCCGGGGCCATCGGGCCGCAGCGCGATCGCCCGCCGGAGCGCCTCGCGTGCGGCGCTCGCGTATTCGCGCTCGGTCTCGATCCTGCCGATCATGTACCAGGCTTCCGGATTCTTCGCGTCGAGCTCGACCACCCTGCGGCTCGCAGCGCGCGCGCCTTCGGCGTCGCCTTGCACCCGCGCAAGCTCTGCCTGCGCGAGCAGCACTTCTACGTGGGTGGGATGGCGGCGCGTTGCATTGCCCAGCATGTGCGCGGCGTCGGGGATGCGTCCGGAGGTCAGCAGCGCGCGGCCGGCGAGCGCGGCCGCCATGGGGTCACCGCTGCCGTCGCCCGCGTGCGGCGCGAGGGTCGCGACCGCCTGCGAGAATTGGCCGAGGAAGAGCTGCATGTCCGCGAGCAGCAAGCTCGCCGGCAGGCTTGGCAACGTCTTGTCCCTTTCCAGCGCGGCGAGAGCCGGGGCGTACTCCGCTTCCTCGATGTTCTTGACGATCGCAGCGATGCCGCCGGCGTGGTCCTTTACCCAACGCCGCGGTTGCGGGCGGTACGACGTTACCCACTGCACGCGTTCGGGCGCGGTTGAGAGGAACGACTTCACCGGCGCCTTGCCACGCACGGCGCGCGCCTGCTCGTTGGGAAGAACCGCAACACGGCCGTGGTCGTTATGGAACTCGACTTCGCCGCTCAGTACGGTGATGGTCGCGGAGCCGTCGGGCTCGACCACCAGCTCCCAGTCGGTGCCGCGGATCGTCGCAACTGCCGTCGGCGTGGAGACTTCGAGCATCGGGCGTTTCTCGGCAGCGACTTCGGTGCCGCCACGCTGCTTCGCCTGTGACCAAGCGCGCCCCTGCGGCAGCTCCAGTTGCGTTGCGCGACCGGCGCTGGCGATCGCCTTGATGTTGAGAATGCTCAACTGGTTGAGCCGCACCTGCGTGCGGTCCTTGAGCAGCAGGCCCATCTGGCTTCCCTCGCGAGTGCGCACGAAGGAGCCGGCCACGAGCTTCTGCTTGACGGCTGCGGGCTCCCAAGAGGCATCCGCAGTGCGGCGTGCATCGCCCTTGCCGAGAATCTGGACGATTTCGGCATCGTCCGCCTCTGCCGTCCGGGCCAGGCTGGCGACAAAAACCGCAAGCAGAAAGACTGGAATCCTTATGGGCACACCGTCATGCTATGAAAATATCTGCTGCGGTGATCGCCGGAGCGCCCGTGAAGACTCCGATCACTTGTGCGCTCGCGCCCGAGCCGCTGCCGTCGGCGTCATAGGCGAGTATGCCCAGCGTGGTGTTGTAGAGCACGAACTGGGTG
>DATLZG010000472.1:0-4878 GCA_035574095.1 Burkholderiaceae bacterium
GGCTCGAAGCCGCCGGTGTCGATGACCAGGTAAGGCACCGGGCCGACGCGGCCGGCGCCGTAATGGCGGTCGCGCGTCAGCCCCGGAAAGTCCGCGACCAGCGCCGAGCGGCTGCGCGTCAGTCGGTTGAATAGCGTCGACTTGCCGACGTTCGGCCGACCGACCAGCGCGACCACCGGCTTCATGGGAGATACCGCGCCTTCGCGCTCAGCGCCCGAATGACAGCAGCGCGACCGTGCCACCCACCGTCTGCACGACGATGCCGTCGGCCCAGCGCTGCGGACGCGCCACGATCGCACCGTCGCCGACCTCGACACGCGCCAGCAGCGCCCCATCGTCCGGGGCGAGGAAGTGGACGTAGCCCTTCAGGTCGCCCACGACGATGGCCTGCGCCAGCGCCAGCGGCGTGGTGAGCTGGCGGTTGCGCAGTTGATCGTTGCGCCAGGCGTTGGCGCCGCCGTCGCGGCCGTAGGCGTACAGATGGGAACGGGCATCGACCGCGTACACGCGCGCGCCGCCGATGGCCGGACCCGCCCCGGCCGACAGGTCGCGCGACCAGCGCAGGCTACCGTTGGCGGCGTCGGCGCAGGTCAGCCGGCCCTGGAACGACGCAGCGCACACCTCGCGGCCGTCGATGGCAGGCGGGCCCACCACGTCGGCCAAGCGCTCGACCTCGGTCGTGCCCTTCGGCTCGGACACGTTCACCTCCCAGCGCGCCGCGCCGTTGGCGAGTGCAAGCGCCACCAGCTTGCCGCCGGGAAAGCCGATCAGCACGCTGTCGCCGGCGAACGCCATTTCGGTCGGCGCGCGCAGCGTCAGCGGCGGCTGCTGGCGCTGGTAAAGCCAGCGCCGTTTGCCGCTGTCGGCCTCGAACGCCGCGATGCGGTGATCGGTCGAGCGCACGATCACCAGTCCATGCCCGACCAGCGGCGGCGCGGTCACGTCGCTCGCCACGCGCGTGCGCCACAGCTCTTTGCCGTCGGGACCGAGCGCGACCACGTCGCCGCGCGGCGACGCCACCGCCAGCCGCAGCCCGTCGCTGCCCACGCCCGCCGAAATCGAGACGTCGAGCGCGACGCGCCAAACTTCTTTGCCGGTGTCCGGCGCGATGCGCGTGACTTCTCCGTTGGCGGCTGCGGCATAGATGGCGTTGTCGAGCACCGCCGGCTGCAGGGCCAGCCCGCGCGCGGCGCCCACGTCGGTGCGCCAAACGATGCGCGCCGGCCGCGGCGACTTGATCTCGACCAGCTCCGCCGGCTTGGTCAGCGCCGGATCGCGCGACGAACAAGCAGCCAGCAGCAGCGCCGCGGCACCGAGCAACCCCGCGCGCAACGCGCGCACGCAACTCACGTACGGCATGGTCGGCTCAGGACGCGGCGGGCGCCGGCAGCGCGTCGAGCTTGAACTGGATATAGGAGCGCAACGGGTGCTCGGCGCCGGCGCGCGCGAGCGCGTCGCGATACGCGGCGCGCGCCTCCTCGACCTTGCCTTGCGCGACCAGTATGTCGCCGCGCCGGTCGGCGAACTGCACGGCATGCGACGCCGGCACGTCGCCGGCAAGTACCTGCAGCGCCTCGTCGTACGCCTTGGTGTCGAGCAGCACGCCGGCCAGCCGCACGCGCGCCGTGGCGGCCAGCTCCGGTCGGCCCGACTTATCGATCACCCAACGCAGCTGCGCGGCAGCGGCGTTGAAGTCGCCCGCCTCGTGATAAAGCTTCGCCGCCTGCAGCGCGGCCAGGCTGGCATAGATCGTGCCGCCGTGCTTCTCGATCACGCTGCCGGCGATCTCGCGCGCCTTCGCCGCGTCCTTGGCGTCCAGCGCCCGCAGCAACTCGTCGTACACGGCGGCCGCCGCCTGCGCCTCGCGCCGCTCGTACCAGCGCCAGCCGTTGAAGGCCGCGATCGCCAGCAACACCAGCGTGGCGACGGTCAGAACGAAGTTGCCGTACTTGTCCCACCACGCCTTGAACGTGGCGATCTGTTCCTGTTCCTGCAGGTCGTATGCCATGTTGCTTTCAGTCTTCTTCGGTCTGGTAGGTCAGGGCGTCGATCAGCGCGTCCGCGAGCTGCGCCTGCGGCACCGTGCTCTGCTGCGCGAACGGCGCGTCCGCGTCGGTCGCGCGCAGCGCTTTCACCGCCGCCGCGCCCTGTTCGAGTTCGCGTTCGCCGACGATGACGGCGAATTCGGCGCCACTGGCGTCGGCCTTCTTCATCTGCGACTTCAGGCTCGCCTCGCCGGCGTGGTAGACGACCTCGAGCCCGGCGTCGCGCAGCCGCTCGGCGAGCAGAAACGCCGCTCGCGCCGTCGCGCCGCCCTGGTGCAGCACGTAGACGTCGGTCGTGGGGACGGGCTGCAGCGCCGTGCCGCGCAGCAGTTCGATCACGCGCTCAATGCCGATCGCGTAACCGCATGCGGGCGTCGGCCGGCCGCCCATGCGTTCGATCAACGGGTCATAGCGGCCGCCGCCGCAGATCGTCCCTTGGCTGCCGAGCGCATCGGTGATCCACTCGAACACGGTCAGGTTGTAGTAATCGAGCCCGCGCACCAGCCGCGGGTTGACGGAAAACTCGATACCCGCCTCTGCGATCTGCGCTTGCAGCCCGTCGAAAAACGCGCGCGACTCGGCACCCAGATAGTCGATGATTCTGGGCGCGGTCTCGATCACCGGCGCCATCTCCGGGTTCTTGCTGTCGAGGATGCGCAGCGGATTCGCGTGCAGGCGGCGTTGGGCGTCGGCGTCGAGGCGCTCGGCGTGGCGCTCGAAGTGCGCGATCAGATCGGCGCGGTGGCGCGCGCGCTCCTCGGCCTGGCCCAGGCAGTTGATCTCCAGCCGCACGCGCGGCAGCGCAAGGATCTTCCACAGCCGCGCCAGCATCACGATCTGTTCGGCGTCGATGTCCGGGCCGGCGAAGCCGAGCGCCTCGACGTTGACCTGATGAAACTGCCGGTAGCGCCCGCGCTGGGGCCGTTCGTGCCGGAACACCGGGCCGATGCTCCACAACCGCCGCGGCCCGTCGTAGGTCAGGTTGTGTTCGATCGCCGCGCGCACCACGCCGGCGGTGAACTCAGGCCGCAGCGTCAGGTTTTCGCCGTTCAGCCGGTCCTCGAACGAGTACATCTCTTTTTCGACGATGTCGGTGACCTCGCCGATTCCGCGCACGAACACCTCGGTGTGCTCGAGCACCGGCGTGCGGATCTGCTGGTAGCCATAACTGCGCAGCCAGTCGTAGACGCGCGCCTCGAACCACTCCCACAGCGGCGCCTCGGAGGGCAGCAAGTCGTTCATGCCGCGCACCGCGGCCAACTTCGGTTTGCTCATTTCGTTCAAGCGGGCGCGCGCCCGTACTTGCGCCGCACGTAGTCTTCGACGATGGCCTGGAACTGCGCCGCGATCGTCTCGCCTTTCAGCGTCACCGTGCGCACGCCGTCGACGAACACCGGCGCCACCGGCAGTTCGCCGGTGCCCGGCAGGCTGATGCCGATGTCGGCGTGCTTGCTCTCCCCGGGGCCGTTGACGACGCAGCCCATCACCGCGACGTGCATGTTCTCCACGCCCGGATACTGGCCGCGCCATACCGGCATCTGCGCGCGCAGATAGTCCTGGATCTGCGCCGCCAGCTCCTGGAAGAACGTGCTCGTCGTGCGGCCGCAGCCGGGGCAGGCGATCACCTGCGGTGCGAACGCGCGCAGGCCGAGCGCCTGCAGGATCTGCTGCGCGACCAGCACTTCGTTCGTGCGCGGCTCGTCGGGCGCCGGCGTCAGCGAGACGCGGATCGTGTCGCCGATGCCTTCCTGCAGCAGCACCGCCAAGGCCGCGGTCGAGGCGACGATTCCCTTGGTGCCCATGCCGGCCTCGGTCAGCCCGAGGTGCAACGGATAGTCGCAGCGCCGCGCCAACTCACGGTACACGGCGATCAGATCCTGCACGCCGCTCACTTTCGCGGACAGCACGATGCGATCGCCCGGTAAACCCAACGTCTCGGCGCGCTGCGCGCTGTCGAGCGCGGACCGCACCAGCGCCTCGCGTAGCACGGCGTTGGCGTCCCACGGCTGCGCGCGGCGCGCGTTCTCGTCCATCATCTCCGCGAGCAGCTCCTGGTCGAGCGAACCCCAGTTGACGCCGATGCGCACCGGCCGGCCGTAACGGCACGCGACCTCGATCATCTGCGCGAAGTTGTCGTCGCGCTTCGTTCCCTTGCCGACGTTGCCGGGATTGATGCGGTACTTGGACAGCGCCTGCGCGCAGTCGGGAAACTGGGTCAACAGCTTGTGGCCGTTGTAGTGGAAATCGCCGACCAGCGGCACGTCCACTCCCATGCGGTCCAGTTGCTCGCGAATCGCCGCCACCTCGCGCGCCGCCTCCGGAGTATTGACGGTGACACGCACGATCTCGGAGCCCGCCGCCGCCAGCTCCTTGACCTGGATCGCGGTAGCGATCGCATCCGCGGTGTCGGTGTTGGTCATCGACTGCACCACCACCGGCGCGCCGCCGCCGATCGCCACCCGTCGCCCGCCCCAACTCACTTCGACGCGGCGCGTGCGCCGGCGCGGCGCCGGCGCGGCTTCGGCGGACAGATAGCGCGGATCGTCGAGCGGGGAGTTCATCTCAGTTCAGTGTCACGCGGGCGACGTTCTCGCTGCTCGTCGCCGGCTTCAGGTCGATGCGCTTGCCCTTGTACTCGACATCGACCGCGCTGGCGTTACCGATCACCAGCCGCAGCGGTGGCTTCCCTTCGATCTGCCGCTCGGTGCCGGGCGCATTGAGCTGCGAGAACACGACTCGCCCGTCGCCTTGCGCGACTTCGACCCACGATTCCTCGCGGAAACGCAGCCGCAAGCCGTCGCTCGGCGTCGGCTCGCCGGTCGCCGCCGGCACG
>DATLZG010000473.1:0-2182 GCA_035574095.1 Burkholderiaceae bacterium
GCGGTCCAGGTCGACCAGCACCAGCCACGGCGTATGGTTCGCGGCGCGGTTGTAGCCGCCGATCTTTTGCCGCAGATGGGCCTTGCCTTGCCTGCCATATACCGGCCCCGGCTGGGCACCGACATGGGCGATCAGCTTGCACACGATGGCTTCGTCCGTCGACCCTTCGACCGCGGCGGAAATCACAGGCCGCATCCTCAGCCCTCGCCGAACAACGCCAGTTGGGCCGCCTGATCGGGCTTGGTTCGCGGGATGACCGCATCGGCGAGCGACAGACCGCCTTCGAGCAGGTCGCGAATTTCGTCCTGCGATGCTGCGGACCGCACCTCGGTCCCTTCCGGCGTCGGGCGAAGCAGCAAGACCTCGTCAAGCCCGATTCCTTCGTCGCGCAGCAGGTCCGGCGAGTGGGTGCTCAAGAAAATCTGGCGCCCGGTGCGCCGTTGCACGCGCGCGAGCATCTGCGGCAGGTGTCGCACGATCTCTGGATGCAGCGAAAGCTCCGGCTCTTCGAGCAGCAGCGGACCGCCACCTTCAAGCGCAACCCACAGCAGGCCCAGCAAACGTAGCGTGCCGTCGGAGAACTGCTCCTCGTTCTGCCATGCGCCTTGCGGACGCCAATGCTGATACTTGCCCCGCAGATGCGGCGTGCCCCGCGCCTCATCCCGCTTGAGCTCAATCTCTTTCAGTTGCGGCACCGCCACGCGCAGCGCTTCTTGAATGCGACGCAACCGTGCTTTCAGTGTTCGATCGGGCGTCTTGGCGACCTGCTCCAGAAAATCGCCGCCGTACGGGTCGTTTGTCCGCCCCACCGAGCGATCCGGCTCACGCACCAGTTGCGGCACGATGTGCAAGTAGCGAATCGAGGCGAAAAACGCCGCGAGCTCACGAAACGGCTTGTTGACGTTGACTTGCTCGAGATGCGTCTGCGTCAGCCGCTGCGGGTCGGCTTTGTCTTCGTCGCTCGGGCGGTCCAGAACGGGTTCTCCGTTGCGCCGCACGCGTTCTGTGCGCACCCGCGCCTGGCGCTGATTGTCCTGGTAAAAGGAAAGCGCGTACTCCCATGTCGCGCCGTGCCCGTCATTCAGCGCAACCGAAAGCTCCACGTCCGGATAACGACGCGCTGCCAGACTGCGGATCGCGGACACCCCGGCGCGGCGCCGAATGGCTTCTTGGAACCCACCTCCGGTCGACGCCAGGTCGCGCAGAAACCGGAATGCATCGAGAAAATTCGACTTGCCGGAGGCGTTGGGTCCGACGAGAAACAGACGGTCGCCGATGTCCGCTTCGGCACGAACGAAATTCTTCCAGTTCTTCAGCGCTACTCGGGTTATTTTCATCCGTCGTCTCCGTAACGCGCCCGTTCCTGCTGTATCTCCATCGACTTCTTGATCGCATCTACCGACAGATAGTAGTGCGCGACCTTGGTCACTTCGTGCCAGGCAAGCCGCGCCGGGTCCTTGATCGGCTCCTGCAGGACCGGCGCCGTGTCGCAGTGCGTGACGACGTATAGCCAGTAACAGTCGCGCCGATCCTCGGCCACGCGCCGTTCGTTCGGGGTAAGCAGCACGGTGCCGGTGGCGCCGCCCACACCCTTGACTTCGATCAGCCGCAGCTCGCCTGAGGCGGGGTCGAGGCTGGTCAGGTCGTAGCCGAGGTTCTTCTCTGAAACGTCCTGGACCTGCCGGCCCTGGGCGCGCTCGTGCTCGATCGCCACGCGCATCGCGATCGCTTCGGTCTCGAAGTCGGGCCGCAGACGCCGCACCTCCGGCGCCTCGCGTTCGGGATGCGGTAGAACGAGGACGCTGGCGAGGCGCTCGACGGCCTGGAGCGTCAGCGCGCGCTGGCGCTCGAGCTCCTGCCGGCGCCGCTCGCGACGGCCGAGAAGCTCCGCATGGCGCGCCTCGGCCTGCGCAAGCCGTCCCTCGGCGCCGGGCAGTTTCTGCTCGGCGTCGGCCGCGGCCTTGCCGATTTCCTCGTCTGCGCGGTGCAAGAGCTCCGTCAGCGACAACTCGACGTGCGCGGCGATGCGTTCGATCTCGGCGAGCCGCTCGGCGCGCGCCTCTTCGAGGAACGGGGCGAGCGCGTTTTCGTGCAACCAGGCGGTCGGCTCGGGAAGCTCCGCCACCGGCGGCAACTGAAGCGACGGCGCGGCGGGAGCGAAGTCGCCGAGCAGCCCGGGTTC
>DATLZG010000474.1:0-2137 GCA_035574095.1 Burkholderiaceae bacterium
CGTAGTGCAAGGGGGCGTCGGCGTGGCTGCCGGTGTGCGGCGACAGCGTGATCGCCGAGACGTTGACCGGGCAGCCCGGCGCGATCCTCCAGGTCCAGCGCAGCGAAAACGGCGTGTCGCCGGGGAACACCGGGAAGCCGGGCGTTACCGCCGGCGAAATGTCCCACACGCGCGTCATGTCCACGGCGAACGCAGCGCGCGCGGCAGCGGCGCTTCCTCGAGGTGGCGCACGTAGCGGCTGTCGTGGAAGATCAGCGGCGCGCCGCCGGCGATGGCGAAGGCTTCGACGCGGCCGACCAGGATCACGTGATCTCCTTCCGGGTACTGGCTGCGGTTGCCGCACTCGAACCAGGCCACGCAACCTTCGAGCAACGGCAACCCGGAGTCGTTCGGGCGCCAGCGCGCGGTGCCGAACTTGTCGGCACCGCGCGTGGCGAACACGCCGGCGAGTTCGAGCTGGTCGGCCGCCAGCACGTGGATCAGGTAGCTCTCGCACGTGCGGAACGCCTCGAAGCTCTGGGCGGTGAGCGCGATGCTCCACAACACCAGCGGCGGATCGAGCGAAACCGAGGCGAACGAATTGACCGTCAGACCGACCGGAGTGCCGTCGGCGGCGCGCGTCGTGACGACCGTCACGCCGGTGGCGAACTGGGCCAGCGCCTTACGGATATCGTGGCTCGCGCGCGCCTGCATGGCGGTCGATTCTACGGGCGCGTCATCGGGCCGCGCTAGCATCGCGCGATGGAGCTTCCTTCCGCCTTCGCCGCCATCGTCGAGCGCCGCATCGCCGAAGCGATCGCGCGCGGTGAATTCGACCATCTGCCGGGCGCGGGCAAGCCGCTCGCACTCGATGACGATCCGCTGGTGCCGGACGAGTTGCGCGTCGCCTACCGCATCCTGAAGAACGCCGGTTTCGTGCCGCCGGAGTTGGAGCACTGCGCCGAGATCGGCCGCCTGCTCGCCGCGATCGAAAGCGAAGCGATCGCTCCGGACGGCGGCCGCGCCGGCAAACGGCTGCGCGCGCTGTTGCTGCAACTGGAAGCCAGCGGCCGGCATGCCACCGCCGCGCGCGCTTGGCACGAATATGAAGAGGCGCTCGCGCGCAGGCTGGGGCGCGGCGCTTGAGTTTCGTCGGCTTCGCACCCACATCGCGGTGCGGCCGTTTACCGGAGGGAACAATGAGAACAATGCTGCGTGTCGTCTTTGCGTTCGGCCTGGCGAGCCTGCTCGCGGGCTGCGGTTACAACGAGATCCAGCGCCGCGACGAGGCGGTGAAGGCGGCTTGGGCGGAGGTGCTGTCGCAGTATCAGCGGCGTGCCGATCTGATCCCGAACGTCGTCAACACCGTCAAGGGCGAAGCGAACTTCGAGCAAGAGACGCTGACGCGCGTGGTCGAGGCGCGCGCGAAAGCGACCTCGATTCAGGCCACGCCCGAGCTGATCAACGATCCGGCGGCGCTGGCCCGCTTCCAGCAGGCACAGGGTGAGCTGTCGTCGGCGCTGGCGCGGCTGCTGGTGGTGGTGGAGAACTATCCGAATCTGAAGGCGAACCAGGCGTTCCAGGATCTGCGCACGCAGCTCGAAGGCACCGAGAACCGCATCGCGGTGGCGCGCACCCGTTACATCAAGGCGGTGCAGGACTACAACACCTACATCCGCCAGATCCCGCAGAACATCACCGCGATGGTGTTCGGATACCAGGAGAAAGCGCAGTTCGCGGTCGACAACGAAGCCGACCTGAAGAAGGCGCCGACGGTCGATTTCGGCACGGGCAAGAAATGAACGTCGGCTGTCGGCCGGCGGCCGCGGGCCGTTGGCTGCTCGCGCTTGCCGCGGCCGCGTTCGCCGTCGCCGCCGCCGCCGCCGACGTGCGCGGGCCGGACGGCCTGCTCGCGGTTCCGCCGCCGGCGCGCGTGACCGATACCACCGGCACGCTGACCGCGGCCGACCGGCAGGCACTGGAGGAAAAGCTCGCCGCGTTCGAGGCCGCGCACGGCAGCCAGATCGCCATCCTGATGGTGGCGAGCACGCAGCCGGAGCCGATCGCCGATTTCGCGCAACGCGTGGGCGAGGCGTGGAAGATCGGCCGCGCGGGCGTGGGCGACGGCCTGTTGATCGTTGTCGCCAAGGACGACCGG
>DATLZG010000475.1:0-2816 GCA_035574095.1 Burkholderiaceae bacterium
CATAGGCGGTGCCCAGTTGCGGGATCAACAGCCACGACAGCGCGACCAGCACGACCGCGTGCGCGAGGATCGCGCGCCCCGCCGTGCGATCGCCCTTGACGACCGGCAGCATCGGCACGCCGGCGGCGGCGTAGTCGTCGCGGCACACGATCGCCAGGCTCCAGAAGTGCGGCGGCGTCCACAGAAACAGGATCACCGCGAACAGCCAGCTCGCCAGCGACAGTTGCGGCGTGACCGCCGCCGCGCCGGCCAGCACCGCGAAACTGCCCGCCGCGCCGCCGATCACGATGTTCAGCCACGTGCGCCGCTTCAGCCACACCGTGTACACGACCGCGTACACGAACGCGCCGAGAAACGTGAACAGCGCGGCCAGCGCATTGGCGGCCAGCCAGGCGAGCGCCACGCCGGTCGCGGTCAGCGCGCCGACGACGAGCAGCCAGCCGGACGAGCGCGCGATGCGGCCGGTCACGAAAGGCCGCCGGCGCGTGCGCACCATCTTGGCGTCGAGGTCCGCCTCGTAGTACTGGTTGAACGCGCCGGCCGCCGCCGACGCGAGCAGCACGCCGAGGAAGACCGCGCCGATCTGCGCGACCGCCAGCGCCGGCCCGTCCTGGATCGCGATGCCGGCCGCGGCGGTGGCCGCGATCACGACGCCGATGCGCAGCTTGAACGGCGCCAGCAGCGCCGCGATCCGTGCGCCGTCGACAGCGATCCGCAGCGGCACGCGCGCGCCGTGTGCCGCGGTACCGGCGGTGTCGTGCAGCGAAGTCGCCCTCTCCCGCATCGCAGCCCCCGACGTGTGTCTACGGATCACGGATCGCGG
Source organism: Burkholderiaceae bacterium (assembly GCA_035574095.1). Classification (GTDB taxonomy): domain Bacteria; phylum Pseudomonadota; class Gammaproteobacteria; order Burkholderiales; family Burkholderiaceae_F; genus JAKANT01. The sequence continues at coordinate 824 of DATLZG010000475.1, forward strand.
CTCAGCTCAACCCCCACACCGAAGACAGGTACTTCCAGTTGACGAAGTAGTACAGCACGAACGCGGCGAGGAACACGAGCGCGAACACGAACGTGCCCGGCGCCGCGAAGCCGGCCGAGCCGTGGCCGGTGATCGCGCTGGCCACCGGCATCTTCAACACCGTGCGTTGCGTCGAGTACGCCCCCGCGTCGAGCTTCTGGCCCCAAACGAGCGAGCCGACCGTGATCAGGATGTAGGCCGCGCCGCCTACCAGCGCCACCAGGCCCGACACCCCCATGATCGCGAGCATCAGCCACGCGGTGCCAGGGAACTCGTACGGCAGCGCCGCGCCCGCGAACGTGATGTCCCAATGCCGGCGCGGCACGCCGAGCGTTCCGGCGCCCATCATCGCCAGCACGAACACGGCCATGCCAAGACCGAACAGGTACGGCTGCCACTTCGCCAGTCCGGGCAGGATCAGCGCGCGGTTGAACAGCGTCGGCAGCAGGAAGTACGTGATCGACATGAACGCGAGCGTGGTGCCGATCACGACCGTCGCGTGGAAGTGGCCGGGCACGTAGATCGTGTTGTGGATCAGCATGTTCAGTTGCTCGGTGCCCATCATCACGCCCGAGATGCCGCCGAGGAAGCCGAAGCCCAGCAGCGAGATGAACATGCCGGAGAACACCGGGTTGCCCCACGGCGCCTTGCGGATCCACTCGAACAGTCCCTTGGTGAAACCCTTCTCGCGCTGCGCGACTTCGATCGCGCCCGGCACCGTCAGGCCGTGGATCATCGACGCCAGCACCGCCAGGTACATCGCGTACGAGGTGTTGAACACCTTCCATTCGGTGGACAGGCCCGGGTCGGCCAGCAGGTGGTGCGCGGAGGCGAGCTGCAGGAACAGGATGTACAGCGTGAACGCGACGCGCGACACGCGCTCGCTCATCGGTTTGGCGCCGAACACGATGGCGGCGATCGCGTACCACACCGCCACGTGCGCGCTGACGTTGATCTGCTGCGACGAGTGCCCGAAGCCCCACCACACGGTGCGGTACATCAGCGGATCGATGTAGCCGATGTAGCCGGCCGACCACAGGAAAGTCGGAATCAGGATGATCGCGCCGGAGGCGATCGTGAAAATGGCGATGATGCAGGCGGTCAAGGCGCCGAAGGTCACCAGCGGAATCGAACCTTCGTATGTGCGCTCCGCGCGCGCGACCACCAGCGTGCCGAGAAAGATGAAACAGCCGATCAGCGCCCCGACCGCGAACAGGATCAGGCCGAGATAGAAGAGCGGGTTCGCGGGCAGCGGCACGTACGAAGTGAACATCACCGTCGAGTCGCCGCGGAACACGGCCACGTTGTTCACCACCGCGCCGATCAGCATCAGCCAGAACGCGACCCATCCCAGCTTCGGCGTCGCCAGGCGCGAGCGCAGCAGCGTGGAAGAGCAGAAATACAGGATCGCGATCTCGAAGAAGATGATCCAGAACGCCAGCATGTCCAGACCGTGCGCGGTCAGGACCAGGTAGAAATTCTCCGCGTCCACCAGGTGCACCGCCTGCCAGCGCGTCAGCACCAACAGCAGCGCCAGGATGCCGCCGACCAGCAGCGCCACCACCGCGGCGACGGCGTTGGCCTTGATCAGCGCCTCGGCCGACCTGTGGAACTGCAATCCGGTGCGCGGACAGGTGCGGAATTCAGCCGCCGAAGTTGCCATCGTTCTTTCCTCCCCGGGCCTCTATTGCGTCACGTACAGCCGCGACACCATCTTGTGGTGGCCGATGCCGCAGAACTCGTTGCACACGATCGCGTAGGTGCCGGCGCGGTTCGGCGTCACCGTGATCACGTGCTCGTAGCCGGGCAGCACCTGCACGTTGATGTTCTCGGGTTGCAGCGAGAAACCGTGCTGGTAATCCATCGCCGTCAGGTGCAGGCGGTAGGTCTTGCCTTCCTGCAGTTCGAGGAGCGGCCACCAGGCCCACAGCCGCGCCACCAGATAGACGTCGGC
>DATLZG010000476.1:0-4012 GCA_035574095.1 Burkholderiaceae bacterium
CGCCGCGCTCGCACTCGCGGCCTCGCTGTTCACGCTGGCCGTGGCGCAGATGCTGGTGCCGCACGCCAAGCGCATACCGCCGGCGGAAGCCACGGCCTTCGTCGCCCCGGGAACGACGGCGGCGGAACTGAAGGCGCTGGCGGCACGGGTCGAATCGACCCCGGGCGTGGCCGCAGTTCGGCTGATCACGCGCGAGGCGGCACTCGCGGAGTTGCAGAAACGCACCGGGCCGGCGCTCGCGGAGCTAAAGAGCAACCCGTTGCCGGACGTGCTGGTCGCCGAGTTCGCCGTTGGCACCGCTCCGGCCGATGTCGAGGCGGCGGTGGCGTCGATTCGCAAACAGCCGAAGGTCGAGTCGGTCGTGGCCGAGCTGGACTGGTACCGCAAGTTCGCGGCGCTCACCCGTGCCGCGGCGTCCATCGCCGTGCCGATCGGTGCCGCGATGGCGCTGCTGGTCATCGCGATCGTGCTGGCGGCGGTTCGGCTGCTGGCGGCGACGTCGGAAGCGGAACTGCGCGTGCTGGAACTGGTCGGCGCCGACGCGTCGTTCGTCCGACGCCCGTTCGTATACGCCGGCGCGATGGTGCTGGCCCTCGCGTCGGCGCTCTCGATCGGGTTGCTGGCGCTTGCCTACTGGGCCATCAACCCGACCCTGGCGGAACTGGGTCGTGCATACGGCGCCGACCTGGCACTGCCTTGGCCCGCCTGGCCCGGCATCCTCGCCTACTTGGCGGGGGCGATCCTGGTCGGCGGGGCGGTCGCGGCAGCCGGCCTCGGCCGGCCGGTCAGAGGGGCCGCCTGACGCGTGCCGCTGTCGGGTTAGCCGCCACTCGCTTTCCACGAAACGCCCGCCCGACAGGGCACTTCTCTCGCATTGAACCAAATCAAACGTCAGTACTCTATTCGTTGGCACTCTGGAGGCGAGATTGCTAGCATGGCTTGGGAAGGAGAGGATCAAATGACAAATACAAGCAAGGCGCTGGTTCCGTATGGCGCCGGCACGGTTGCGCTGCACCCCGGCAGCCTGGGAAGCCTCGATGCTTACATCGCCGCGGTCAACCGCATCCCCATGCTGACGGCGGAAGAAGAAACGGCTCTGGCGCGGCGCTATCGGCTGCATCAGGATCTGGAGGCGGCCGGCAAGCTGGTGCTGTCGCACCTGCGTCTGGTGGTCGCCGTGGCCCGCAACTACCTCGGCTACGGTCTGCCGCATGCCGACCTGATTCAGGAGGGAAACATCGGGCTGATGAAAGCCGTCAAGCGCTTCGATCCCGAGCGCGGAGTGCGGCTCGTGTCGTTCGCCCTGCACTGGATCAAGGCCGAGATCCACGAATACATCCTGCGCAACTGGCGGCTGGTGAAAGTCGCGACGACCAAGGCGCAGCGCAAGCTGTTCTTCAACCTGCGCAGCATGAAGTCGGGGTCGGCAACGCTCAGCCCCGAGGAAGTGAAGGACGTCGCCAAGGCGCTCGACGTACGCCCGCAAGACGTGGTCGAGATGGAAACGCGGCTGTCCGGCGGCGATGTGGCGCTAGAGGCGCGCAGCGAAGACGGCGACGAGGAGTACGCGCCGATCGCCTATCTGGCCGATTCGAGCTCCGAACCGACCGAGGTACTCGAACGCCGCCGCCGCGATTCGTTACAGACCGAGGGCATACGCCGTGCGCTCGAGACGCTGGACGCCCGCAGCCGACGGATCGTCGAAGCCCGCTGGCTGAATGAAGACCGTGATGGCAACGTCGGTACTGCGACGCTGCACGATCTGGCCCAAGAATTTGGCGTCTCCGCGGAACGAATTCGCCAGATCGAGGCCAAAGCACTGCAGAAGATGCGCGCCGCGCTGGCACCCAGCGCATGACGCTTCGGTGGGTTGGGTCAAGCTAACGTCCGCCTCTCCTCCTCCCCCTCTCCTCCGAAGAGGCGGATACTCAAGCCCCGCGCAAGCGGGGCTTTTTTTCTTCGTCTGCACATGCCCTTCGTCGACTGTGCCGCGGTGGCGGCGAATTGCGTGACGCACGATCGCGCCTTGCGCGCGACCGCCGCCCGCTTGTGGCACGGGCGGATCGAACCGGACGCCGCCGTGCGGGCCAAAGCGCAGGCGACCGCCGCACGTCTGGCCGAAGCTGCACCGGGCCGCGTGGAGTCGGGTGGCTCGTTCGAGGATGCCGCGACGGCCGCGGTGCTTAAGCGCGCACTGCCGAGCGAGATCGCCGCCGCCTTGAAGCCGCGGTTCGAGTGGTACGGTTGCCGTGGCGCCTTTTTTCACAACGACGCCCACTTCGGCGACGTGCTGTTCGGCGTATGGTGCCTGGCGGGACCGGCGCGCGACTTGGTTTTCGCGCGGCTCAAACAGCGGATCCCGGTTGCGTTCGGCGATGTCGTGGTGTTCGACCCCTTCGAGCCGCACGCAGTGCTCGCCCGCGGCGCCGCGCGGTACCAACGCGCCGACTATGTCGGCGAACCGATCAACGTGTTCCTGGGATTCGAGCTGGTGCTCGACGCCGCGGTCCGCGCGGCGTTCGGCATCGGCGCACCGGTCGCCGACGCGCTCGAGGTGTCGAGCCGCGTCCCCGTGCACGCCGAAACCGGCGCGCTGGCACCCGCTTAGCCAAGCAGTCGCTTCAGATCGGCGACGATCGGCTCCACGCCTTGGCCGTGCTTCAGAAACAGCCGCACGCGGCCCTCGGTATCGAACGCGAAGCTGCCGGCCGTGTGATCGACGCTGTACGACGTCGGCGTCTTGCCCGGCACTTTCTGATAGAAAACCTTGAACTCCTTGGCGGTGCGCGCGATCTCGTCCGGCGTGCCGGTCAACCCGACGAAGGTGGGGTCGAAGCTGGGAACGTACTGGCCGAGCACGGCCGGCGTATCGCGCTCGGGGTCGACCGTGACGAAGATCACCTGCAGCCGGTCGCCATCCTTGCCCAATTGGCGCTTGACCTGCGCCATGTCCGCCATCGTCGTCGGACAGACGTCTGGGCAGTGCGTGAAGCCGAAGAACACGACGACGACCTTGCCGCGGTAATCGGCCAGCGTGCGCTTGGCGCCGGTATGGTCGGTCAACGAGAACTCGCGCGCGTAACTGGCACCGGTGATATCGACGTTGTTGAACGGCGCGGCCGACGGCCGGCACGCAGCGAGCAGGGCGACCAGCGCAAGAGCGAGCAGGCGACTCAGCATGGCATCGGTGCGGCGCCGGGAACCGGCCGGCTCAGGCGCCGACGTACTTGTCGATCAGCAACGCGGCGAACAACGCCGCCAGGTACACGATCGAGTAGTTGAACGTGGAACGTGCCAGCCCCTCGCTGTAGTCCCGATACAACCGCCAGGCGAAGGCGATGAAGCCGGCGCCCAGCAGCAGCGCCGCCGCCAGATAGATCAGCCCCGCCATCGCGATCGCGAACGGCAGCAGCGTCGTGGCCACCAGTACGATCGTGTACAGCAGGATGTGCAACTGGGTGAGGCGCAGCCCGTGCGTCACCGGCAGCATCGGCAGCCCCGAGCGGCGATAGTCGTCGAGGCGGTACAGCGCCAGCGACCAGAAATGCGGTGGCGTCCACACGAAGATGATCAGCGCCAGCAGCCAAGCCTGCGCCGGCGCGCTGTCGGTGATCGCCGCCCAGCCGAGCACCGGCGGCATCGCACCGCTCATGCCGCCGATCACGATGTTCTGCGGCGTGTACGGCTTCAGCAGCACCGTGTACACGACCGCGTAGCCGACGAACGTGGCAAACGTCAGCCACATCGTCAGCGCGTTAACCTGCGTGTACAGCACCCACATACCGGCGCCACCGATCAGCCCGGAGAACACGATCGCCGCCAGCGGGCTGAGTTGGCCGGCGGCCAGCGGGCGCATGCGCGTGCGCGCCATCTTGGCGTCGATGTGCCGCTCGAGGATCGAGTTCACGGCGAACGCGGCCCCGGCCAGCAGCCAGATGCCGATCGTCGCTTTCAGCACCAGGCCGAGCGGCGGCAGCTGCGGCGTGGACAACAGCATGCCGATCACCGCACA
>DATLZG010000477.1:0-6089 GCA_035574095.1 Burkholderiaceae bacterium
CCTCGTCGGCGTATCCGCCACGCAGCCGTCTCGCATCGCAATCGAAGGGGCAAAGATCCTGAGCGCGGTGTACGACGAGGCGGAGCTTTCTGTGACCCCCGACAAGGACAACGGGCAGTTGTTCGTGCGCCCGCTTGCGCAGCGGCCGGTGAGCCTGTTCGTCGTGACGAGCCTCGGCACGTATGCGCTTCTGCTCGAGCCGAAGGATGTTGTCGGGCAAAACATCGTGCTGAAGGCGGATGCACGGCGCCAGACCGCGCAGCCGGCGCCTGCGAGCAACGGATGGACGTCGATGTGGAGACGCGCGGATCGCCGCGGGGGCCGGGAGTCGGGCATCAAGCGCGTGGTGTTTGCGCTTGCGCGCGGTCAAGACCACGGCGATGTAACCGTGCGCGCGGTTGCCGAGCCCGTCGCCCTTTGGCGTGAGACCGAGTTCGTTCGGGTAGCGATCGCCGAGGCGCCCGGGCTGCGCGGCGAAATGTTCAAGCTACGCAACATTTCGCGGCAGGCGCTCAAGTTAGCTGAAGCCGAGCTTTACAAGCCCGGCGTGGTGGCGGTGGCCATCGACAAGCACGAATTGCAGCCGGACGAGACGACCGACGTCTGGATCGTTATGGAGGGCGGCGATGGCTGAAGCTATGAGCAATGCGGAGCGAGCCGTCCGCCGCAAGCAAATGCTTGTTCTCGGCGGCGTGCTGTCGGCACTCGCCGGAGCCGGTGTGTTGTTTGCGGTGCTTACCGCTTCGGATGGTCCAACCACGCCGAAAGGAAAGGTTGAGAAGACGGTTTTCAAGGTGGGCGCCGGCGCGAGCGACAAGGAAGCGTTCGCGGCACAGTTCGCGGCAGCGCAGGACGAGCTGAAAAAGGAACTCGAGGAACTGAAGCGTTGGCGTGACGCGCAGCAGAAGGAACAGGAACGCGCCAACAAGGAAGCGCGCTCGACGCCGCCGGTGCCGCCGGCGCTCTTGCTTCCTCCTCCAGCGCCGCCGCCGCAGGCGGCTGCGCCAACTCAGCCGAAGCCGGTTCCGCCGCCCCCAACGTCGGCTCCAGCTCAGACGCAGCCCAAGCCGCCGGCTCCCGCGGTGCGGATGGTTCAAGTGGCTGCCTTGGCCGAGGCAACGAAAAAATCCGATGACCGGAGCGGGCCTTCCGGAAACATGTCGGGCGTCTACGTCCCCGCAGGCAGCTTCGCCAGGGCGATCATGCTGAACGGTCTGGACGCACCGACGGGAGGCAACGCGCAACAGAACCCGCATCCGATCGTGCTGCGCCTGGCCGATGACGCGGTAATGCCGAACGACCATCGAGGCCCTACGCGCGCGTGTTTCGTGACGGGCGCTGGCCACGGCGATATCTCCTCCGAGCGCGCCTACCTTCGCCTCGATCGGCTGAGCTGCATCGACGACAAAGGAGAGACGCTCGACGTGAAGGTCCAGGGATACGTCGCCGGGGAGGACGGCAAGACGGGTGTGCGTGGCCGCCTCGTGACCAAAAGCGGGCAGGTGCTCGCGAACGCCTTGTTGACCGGCCTTTTGTCTGGCATCGGCAAAGGCATCCAGCAAAGTGCGACCCAGCAGACGACAACGGTGATGGGTGCCGTCACGTCACAGGTCAGCGATCCGTTTCGCGCCGGAATCGGAGAAGGCGCTGGGCGCGCGCTCGAGGAACTGTCGCGCTACTACCTTCGTCTGGCGGACAAGATCTTCCCGGTGATCGAAGTCGATGCAGGCCGCGAGGTCGATGTGGTGCTGACGCGCGGCGTGTCGCTGGAACCAACGATCGAGAAAGCGGAAGCGCAGAAGTAGACGAACGAACGGCGAAGGATAGGAGGACGACGTGAAAACTTCCAAGTGGCGGTGGCCGATCGCGGCGGCCTTGGTGTGCGCGACCGCGACGTATGCGCAGGACAACGCTTCCGCGGTACGCGCGGCGTTGCAGTCTAAATACCCGAAGACTGCTGTCGGCGAGGTGCGCGCCACGCCTCTGCCCGGCGTTTACGAGGTCGCTTTTGGCCGCAACATTGTGTACTCCGACAAAAGCGGGCGGTACTTTTTCTTCGGCCGCCTGTTCGACATGCAAACACAGCAAGACCTGACCGAACCGCGTCTTGCTGCCGTGGACCGCATCGACGTTGCATCGCTGCCGCTGGCCGACGCGATCAAGGACGTGCGCGGCAATGGCCAGAGGACGCTGGTGGTGTTCTCTGACCCCGATTGTCCGTACTGTCGCCGGCTCGAGGAGCAGATCAAGGACCTGACGAACGTCACCGTTTACACGTTTTTGTTCCCGCTGGATCAGATCCACCCAGACGCTCGAGCGAAGGCGATCGCGGTTTGGTGCTCGAACGACAAGGCCGCGGCGTGGCGCGCTTTGATGCTGCGCGGGGAGAAACCGGCGGGGGCTAAGGACGGCTGCGACCACCCCCTGGAGCGGATATCGAGCTTGGCGGCAAGGCTGGGCGTGCAGGGCACGCCTACCTTGTTCTCTGGGGACGGGCGACGGCGTAACGGCGGCGGAACCGTCGCCGACATCGAGGCATTCCTCAGTGGAGAGCGCCTCGCGCACAACGCGAACGCAGGGGCAGCCAAATGACGAACCGCATTGCAATCGTCGTGCTGACAGCGGCGCTTTCAGCCTGCTCATCGATCACCGGGTTCGACGGCCCGTCGTCGTTCTCGTGCAAGTTGCCAGAGGGCATCCGTTGCGAGCCGATGAGTTCGGTCTATGCGCAGTCGGTCAAGAGCGGCGGCCAGCCGCCGGCGTCGCGCTCGCGCGCTCGCGGCAACCGGGCTGCTACGGATGACGGCGCGGTGCCGGTGCGGGTCGTCTATTCCGAAGCGCCGATGGCCGGTGCCAGTATGGCAACGCAGATGGACGAAGGGCGTCCATTGCGGCAAGCAGAACGTATCGTGCGCCTGTGGCTTGCGCCCCATGAAGATGCGGAAGGCGACTTGCACGACGCACGCTTCATATACGTGTCGCTTGGACGCGGCGAATGGACCATCGCTCGGTCTCGGGCGACCGGCCCCGCGTCGACCGGCACCACGCGCCTTGGCCGTGAGGAGCAGATGGTCGTGCCCGCGTCTTCCATCGCGCGCCGCGACGAGATCGGAGGCTAAATGGCAGCGGTGATTCGGGGCGCGCGACAAGATGGAGGGCGCGCGGCGAGCCTGCTCGCTCGATTACTGCGGGGGCGCGCCGCGAACGTGCAGATGCGTGCGACCGACGCGGTCGCGAAAGGCCCGCCGCTCGTCGATCGGTTCGGCGGCGTTCTCCCGTATCTGTCGTTCGACGCCGAATCGCAACTGTTCGCGCTCGAAGGAGCGACGCCGGGGCTGGCGGAGGCCGTCGGGTATGTGCTTGAGGTTTCGCCCCAGAGTGGCGTCAGTGAAGAGATGGCCGTTGCGCTGGCCAGCGCGATCGGCAGCGCTTTACCGGCCGGTTCTGGCGTTCAGATGACGATGTTCGCGTCGCCGCGCATCGACCACATTTTGACTCAGTACGTGGATTCGGTCGTCGCTGACCGAACGCCAGGACGCGATGCCTCGTTGCGCATGTTGGCCGAGACTCGTGCGCGCTTCCTGCAGCGCGGCGCATTGCAGGCGATGCACCCGCACTCGAACCTGCGCACGCGGCATTTTCGGGCGTGGCTGTCGGTGACGATTCCGAGCAAGGACCCATTTTCGGAAGAAGCGCGCCGCATCGCCCTGACTGCCAGGCAGGCGCACATCGGTGCGCTGCGCAGCCAGCATCTGTACGGTTGGACATGGAGCGCGGACGACCTGATTGCTACATGCTGGGGGCTACTCAATCCGCACATCTGGATGCGCGGCGATTCTGCCGCGCTCGCGCACGACGCCGGGCGCGAGCTAAGGTATCAAATGATGGCGTCCGACACCATGGTGCAGGTGTTCGAGGACCGAATCGAGTTCTCCTCGCTGCGCAGCGAACGCGACGCCTTAGCAGTAGTCGGCATGAGCGTGCGCGGCTATCCGCCAGCGTTGTCCCTCGCATCGACGATGCGGACGCTCGGGTCGGAAATCAGCACTGTCAAGACCTATCCGTGTCCGTTTCTGATTACAACGGGGATCGTGATCCCAGACTACGACAAGGAGAAGTCGCGCGTCGTGATGATGGCAGCCAACGCCGAACGCAACGCCTCGTCGCCGATTGCGCGCTATGTGCCGCGCTACGCCGAGCTGCGCGACGAGTGGAAAATCGCCCAGGCGGCTTTCGATGCCGGCCAAACCACGGTACGTCTGTATTCGCAGTTGCTGCTTTACTGCGATCCGAAGGATCGGCAGGAAGCAGAAGAAACGGCACGCGCGATCTGGCGCGAGGCGAACATCGAAATCGCCAACGACCGGCTCGTGCACATGCCGGCGCTGCTTGCCAGCATGCCGATGACGCTTAGCTCGAGCATGGCGGCGGATATCCGCCGGGCGCGCCGCGATAGCACGAAGACGATCTGGAATACCGGACACATGTGTCCTGTCGCCGCCGAGTGGCAGGGGACCGGGCCACGTGACGGACCGAATGGAACGAGGCTGTACCCGCATCTTCTGCTGGTCGGACGGCGCGGCCAGGTGATGAACGTCGATCTGTTCGCGAACCGCAGCGGCAACTACAACGCGATCGTATGCGGTACCAGCGGCTCCGGGAAATCGGTTCTGCTTAACGAGCTCGTGATGCGCACGCTGGCGATGGGCGGGCTGGTGTTCGTGATCGACAGCGGTTATTCGTATCAGAAACTGTGCGCGCACCTCGGCGGGCAGTTCATCGACGTGACGCCAGAGCAGCCGATTTGCCTCAACCCGTTCTCGATGACGGACGATCTGGACGTCGGGCTTCCATTGCTCGTGCCGCTGATTGAGCAGATGACTTCGTACACAGGCCAGCTCTCGGAATACGAGATCGCACAGCTTCACCTGCACCTCACCGACGTCTGGTATACGGCGCAGTTAGCGGGGCGGAAGCCGACTCTGACCGAGCTTGCGGAAAGCCTGAAGCACAACTGCTACCTGGGCGGCAGCAACCCGACGCTGACCGACGCGGATTTCCGGCGTAGCGTCGCGGAGATGTCCGAGGAGGAGCGACAGCGCCGCTGCGACCCGCGCATCCGCGACCTCGGTGTGCGTCTCGGCCCGTTCACTTCCGACGGCGCTTACGGCAGGTATTTCGACGCCGGAGACGCAACGATCGATTTTCGATCGGATTTCGTGGTGCTTGAACTCAACGGACTGTCGCAGCAGCGCCATCTGCAGAGCGTCGTTCTGCTGATGCTGCTGTATCAGATCACGACCCGGATTTTCTCGCCGCGGCATCGGCTGCGTCAGAAGCTCGTGGTGATCGACGAGGCGTGGCAGTTGCTTGGCGAGGGCGAGGGCTCGGGCGGCGCGGCTCAGTTCATCGAGCACGCGTACCGGACGGCGCGCAAGTGGAACGCTTCGATCGTCACCGCCACGCAATCGATCGCCGACTACGAGCGTTCCGCGGCCGCGCGAGCCGCTTTCGCCAATTCCGACAACACCTTTCTGTTGCGCCAAAAGGCGGAATCGATCGAAGCGCTCGCGGCCAGCGGAAAGCTGGCGATCGACGAGTACCAGCGGACGCTACTGCGCTCTCTGAACACGATTCAAGGCATGTTCAGCGAGGTGTTCGTCAGGGTCGGAGAAAATCCCCCTGCCGTCGGTCGCATGATCCTCGATCCTTTCTCGCTGCTCCTGTACAGCAGCAAGGCGGCGGATGTCGAGGCCATACGCGCATACACCGAGCGCGGCCTCGACGTTGCCTCGGCTATTCGGCAAGTCCTCGTCGATCGAGGGGTGCGGCCGTGATTGCCCGCTGGCGCGATAGCTTCGCCTGGTTGGCCGCGACGATGGGAAGCGCCTTGGCCGCGGCGACGATGGTTGTCGTCGGCTACCACCTGTGGGACGCCCCGCGGCGGCCGAGCATAGCGACGGTCGATCTCGCGCAGGTGGTTGAACGCTGGCAGCAGCGTCTTGGCGAACTCGCCAAGAGCGGCGACAAAGCGGCTTTCGAGGCCGGCGTTGCGTTGGCCGAACGCGCGCCGCAGGAGCTGGCGGGCG
>DATLZG010000478.1:0-4618 GCA_035574095.1 Burkholderiaceae bacterium
GTGCGCGGTGTTGGCGCGCTCGGCCGTAGGCCAAGCTACTGTCCTTCGCGCGCCGCCTAGCGTCCGCCCGCTTCTCGTCGCAACGCGGCCGTCGGGGATTTTGAGATAGGTTCTAGCAAGAGGCGGCGGCGCGCGGGGTTCATCACGGCTTCGTCGACGGACGATGCTCAAGGCCGATCGGCGCGCGGCGGTGCCGGGCGCGCGGCCTGGGCCGAGCGCCGCTCGGGACCGCGTGCCGTCAGAGATCCAGTTCCACTTCTACGGCGTCGCCGACGCGCAATTCGCTGCCGGCGCCCGCGGCGACGATCGCGTTCATGCCGAACATCACGCCGTCGTCGCGGCGGCGGTACTCGGCCAACGTATCCGGCACCAGCGGCGAGAACTCGCCGCGCGCGGGGTCCACGCCCGGCACCGTGCAACGCGCGCAGGGCTTGACGAGGCGCAAGGTCGCGCCGTTGACGCGCAGCGACTTGACGTAGTCCTCCTCGTAAGCCGGCAAACCCTCCAGCACGAGGTTCGGGCGGAACCGCTCCATGCCGACCGGCCCGCCGCGCTTGGCCAGCCGTTCGTTCAGATCGGCCAGCGACGCGACGTTCGTCACCAGCAGCGCGAAGGCGTCCGCGAACTTGTACGGCGCCTCGAGCCCAGCCGTGTAGCGCGCCTTCGACAGCCGCCGCGCCTCCGGATCGAAACGCATCAGCCGCGCCGGCCGGCCCAGATAGTTGGTGAACCAGGCATCGGCCACCTCGCCTTGCGTGACCGCGGGCACGGTGTCGTCCCACACCCGCACGTCGAGCACGTCGCCCTCGGAGGCGAACGGCACTTCCAGCAGCAGCATGCCCGGCGCCTTCAACTGCAGGTGCGTGCCGGTGAGCCGCGTCTCGACGAGCGCCATCTGCGGCAGCTCGCGCTGCGACAGAAACTCGCCGTGCTCGTCCACCACCACCCACTCGCGGTCGCCGATCGCCGCGCCGTCCGGATCGACCGTCAGACCGGTGGGCGCGAGCGCCGCGCGCGCGAGCTCGATACCGCGGCAGCCTTTCACCGGATAGATCGCCAGCCGTGCGATGCGCACCGTCATCGTTGCAGCAGTCCTTTCAGCGCGTCGCGCGCTTTGTCCTTCAACTTCTCTTCCGCCTTGCCCGCGAGCTGCGACTTCAGCGCCTCCTTGGCCGCTTCGCTCCAGTCGAGGTTCCAAGCCAGCTTCTCGAACGGGCCCGCGAGTTTGACCGGCACGGCCACACCGCGCAACTCGGTGACCGGCCGCCCGTCCTGGCCCTTCAAGGTGCCGACCACCGCGACGCGGGTCGCGTAGTCGATCGTGCCCGCGGCGACGTCGATGCGGCCGGCGCCGCTGATTCGCAGCAACGGGGATTTGATCTGCAGGTCGTCGTTGACCGCCACGCCGTCCTTGATGGTGAAGGTCGCGGCGAGCTCGGAGAAGTCCGTCTTCTCGGCGGCATTGGCGCGCAGCGCATCGGTACTGCCGCCGGCGAGCAGCGCGCGCGCGCCGCGCAGTTGCGCCGCCAGGTTGATGCCCCGGATCGCGCCGTCGCGCAGTTGCAGCCGCGCCGTGCCGGCGAGCGCGCGCTTGAACGCGCCGACCGTGCCGCCCGCGGTCGTCACCGCGAGCATCACGTTGCCGCGGCCCTCCAGCAGGTCGTTGTCGAGCAGATCCTGCGCGAGCGGCCCGATGGCAACTTGGCTGAGCGCGGCATCGAGCGCGATGCGGTTGCCGTCGGCGGCGAGCGTCGCTCGCCCCGCCAGCGTGCCGCCGTACAGCTGCGCATTGACCGGCACCAGTTCCAGCTTGCCTTTGGCCGCGCGCACGCCGATGTCCACGTTCGAAGCCTTCAGTCCGCGCGCCCGGAGGTGGCCGAGCTTGACCTGTCCGCTGAGGTTCAGGTTTCCGAGCGCCGACAGATCGACCGGCGGATCGTCTTTCGGGTCGGCACTGTCGTTGCCCGGTCGCGGCGGCGGCGGCGGAAAGTAGCGATCGACGTCGAGGCGATCGGCGCTGGCGTCGAACGTGATGCGCGGCTCCTGGAAGCCGCGCACCGCGAATTCGGCGGCGGCGTTCGTGTCGTCGAACTTGGCGCTGAAGCCGGCGTCGATGCGCTCCGCCTGCGCGTCGATCGCCAGGCGTGCGGTCAGCGGCAGTTTCACGCTCTTCGCCGGCAGCGCCGGGTCTTCCATCGTCACGTCGCCGGCGAAACGCGCGATCGACAGCGTGCGCTTGTCCAGGCTCGCCGCGACCGGGCCGGCGAGCGCGGCGACGAACTTGCGCGCGCCGAGTCTGGCGTCGGCTGCCAGCGCCAATTGCGCGACGGCGATCTCGCGGGCGTTGCCGCTCAATCCTTCGAGCGTGAGTTCGAAATCGCCGGCGAGAGCCTCCGGTCGCGCGCCGGCGAGCTTCAGCTTCACGCTGGCGCGCTGGCCGCTGGCGGCCGTTTCGGTGATGTCGAGCTTCGGTGCGGCGAGCGTGACTTCGAACGCGTCGGCACTGAACTTGCCCTTGGCGCGCGCCTCCAGCCCGCCGATCGACAGGCGCTTCGCTGCCGGATCGAAGGCGAGCGCGGGCGCGAGCAGCCGGCCGTCATCGAGCACGACCGGCGCGAACGCGCCTTTCGCTTTCACGTCCAGGCGCGTCGCTTCGAGGCCACCGGTCGCGACCAGAAAACCCACACGCTCGGCGAGCACCGAGAGTTCGAGCGGTTGTTTGTCTACCGTCGCCTTCACGCTTGCGTCCAGCGCCGCGGCGGCGAACCTGCGTTGCGGCAGATCGAGGTCGAGCGCGCTCGCGAGCTTCACGCTGCCGGCGGCCGGCGGGTCGCTGACGTCGAACTGCGCATCCAGTTGCAGCGCAGAGCGCGCGACGGCGGCAAGCGGGCCGGTCTTCAGATTCAGCTTCGACAGCCGCACCGTGCGGTTGGCGGCCAGATCGTTGAGCGTCAGGTCGGCGTTCGTCAGCTCGATGCCGCCGACGGCGATCGCCGAAGCGGCGGCCGGTTCGCCGCCCGCGCCATCGCCGGGCCTGATCAGATCGTCGATGCTGGTGCTGCCGTCGCGCCTTCGCTCGATCGTCGCCGTCAGCCCGTCGATGGCGACCGTGCCGACTTCGATTCGGCCGCGCACAAGCGGCAGCAACGCGACGCTGACCTTGGCGCTGTCCAGGCTCGCCGAGACGCGATCGCCGGCGAGATTCGACAGCGTCGTGCGCGGCGCCGCGAGCGCGATGCGCGGAAACAGCGACAGCGACAGATCGCCTTCGAACTTCAGCGTGCGGCGCGTCTTGTCGCGCACGTACTGCTCGATCTCCGGCTTGAACTTGTTGGCGTCGAAGAACGCGGCGAACGCGACGAGCGCAAGCACGAGCACGCCGATCAGCGCGCCGACGCCGATTGCGATCTTCTTCAGCATGGGGACCCCGCAGGCAGTCCGAGCATCCGAGATTACCCGCCGCCGAGAACGCGCCCGGTCGGCGCGGCGGACTAACCCCCGCGGTAGTCGCGCCACCGTCTTTGCCCACGGATTCACGCGGACGAAAGAATCCGTGTGAATCCGTGTTCATCCGTGGCTACAGCGTCTGGCCAAGCGCCTCGCCGGCCTCGGGGTACAAGCGTTGCAGCACTTCGCGCGCGCAGGCGGCGAGCAGGGGGTGCAGCAGGGCGGCGAGCGCAGGCGCGTCCGTCTTGGTGCGCTCGGACCATGCGGCGGCGAATTCGGCGCGGTGCGCTTCGACGACCGCGACCACGAGCTCGCGCCAGAACGGCGGCGATTCGGACTGCTTGAAATCGCCGCGCCCGCGGCCGTAGTGCGCCACCGCCAGATAGCCGAGCAGCGCGTTGATCGCCAGGTCATGCAGCGCTTCGTCGCTCCAGGTGGCGACGGAGGTCTCCAGATCGCGCACCAGGTTGTAGCCGCGCGCCAGCCCCGCCGCGCCCAGCGCGCCGAGAAGCCCGCCGGCGAGCAGCCCGGCGCCGAAAGACAGTCCGCCGGTGGCGAGATCCGCCTTCAGTCCGGTCAGCGCGCCGGTCACCATGCCGCCGATCAGCGCCGCTTTGCCTTCGCTCGCCCGCGCCTTGACCGTGTAGTGCTCGGCGAGCCGCGCCAGCACTTCGTCGGCGGCTTGGCCCGCCAGGTCGTGCAGCGCGATCAGCCGGTCGGTGCCGGCGCGAATGTCGGCGGCAAGGCGTTCGCCGAGCGCGCGCAGCGCGCGCTCGCGCGGTGCCTCTTGGCTTTCTTGCGCCACGCCCAGCGCTGCACCGACCTCGCGCAGCCGGCCGCGGATGCCGGCATCCTCGATCGGCTCGCGGTCCAGCGCGGCGCGCGCGAGCCGCTGCGCGAGGACCTGCATCGACTGCTCGAAACGCGCACGCCGCCGCGCCAGCCACTCGCCGCGCAGGCGCGCGAACGCGGCGCGCTTGTGCTGCGGTAACGCGTCCTCGACATGCGCGAACAGCGCGCTTTCCTGCACCCAGCAGCGGGCGAAAGCATCCAGCGCGAGCACCGCGCGCACGATCGGGGTGGCGGCGAAGTGCCGCCGCCAGCGCTCGACTTCGGCGTCCTCCTCCAGGCGCGGGCGCGGCGGGCCCATTTGATTGAGCAGCACCAGCAC
>DATLZG010000479.1:0-7052 GCA_035574095.1 Burkholderiaceae bacterium
GCATCGACGGCGGCCGCGCATGAGCTCGACGGTCGCCGGCCAGGCGCCGCCGGCGCGGCGCATGTTCTTCCAGCCGTCGCTCGCGCGCGCCGATCTGGCGCACCGGCTGCGCCGCGCGGTGCGCGGCGAAGTGCTGTTCGACGCCGCCTCGCGCGGGCGCTATTCGACCGACGCGTCGATCTACCAGGTCGAACCGATCGGCGTGCTGATTCCACGCGACGAAGACGACCTGCGCGCCGCGCTCGAGGTCTGCCGCGAGCTGAAGGTGCCGATCCTGCCGCGCGGCGGCGGCAGTAGCCAGTGCGGGCAGACCGTCGGCCGCGCGCTGGTGATCGACTGCAGCAAGTTCTTGCGCGAGGTGATCGCCTTCGACCCGCGCATGGCCACCTGCGAGGTTCAGCCGGGAATCACGCTGGACGCGTTGAACGAATTTCTCAAGCCGCACGGGCTGTGGTTTCCGGTGGACGTCTCCACCTCCGCGCAAGCCACGCTCGGCGGCATGGCCGGCAACAACTCGTGCGGGTCGCGCTCGATCGCGTACGGCAACATGGTGCACAACGTGCTGGGCATCGACGCGCTGCTCGCCGACGGCACCGAGGAGTTTTTCGGTCCGTTCGGCGTGAACGCGGGCCGGCCGCTGCGCTCGACGCGCGCGTCGAAGCTCGTCTCGCGGCTGTTCGAGATCGGCGCGCGCGAGCGCGACGAGATCGAACGCGTCTGGCCGACGGTGATGCGGCGGGTCGGTGGCTACAACCTCGACGTGTTTCATTGCCGCAGCGAGCGGCCCTACACCGCGGACGGCTCGGTCAACCTCGCGCACCTGCTGGTCGGCAGCGAAGGAACGCTGGCGCTGTTTCGCCGCCTGCATCTGAAGCTGGCGCCGCTGCCCGCGCACAAAGTGCTCGGCGTGGTGAACTTCCCGACGTTCTACGCGGCGATGGACTCGGCGCAGCACATCGTCAAGCTCGCGCCGACCGCCGTGGAACTGGTCGATCGCACGATGATCGACCTGTCGCGCGCGAATCCGGCTTTTGCGCCGACCATCGAGAAAGCCCTGATCGGCGAGCCGGAGGCCATCCTGCTGGTCGAGTTCGCCGGCGACGACCGCGCGGCGCTGCTGTCGCGCTTGAAGCGGCTCGTCGAACTGATCGGCGATCTTGGCTTGCCCGGCCATGTCGTCGAAATGACCGACGGCGGCGCGCAGAAAGCGCTGTGGGAAGTCCGCAAGGCCGGCCTGAACATCATGATGTCGATGCGCGGCGACGGCAAACCGGTGTCGTTCATCGAGGACTGCGCGGTGCCGCTGGAACACCTGGCCGAATACACCGCGCGGCTGACCGAGGTGTTCGCGAAGTACGGCACCAAGGGCACCTGGTACGCCCACGCCAGTGTCGGCACGCTGCATGTGCGGCCGATCCTGGACATGCGCCGCGACGGCGCACGGAAGATGCGCGCGATCGCCGAGGAGGCCGCGGCGCTGGTGCGCCGCTTCAAGGGCGCCTACTCCGGCGAGCACGGCGACGGGCTGGTGCGCAGCGAATGGGTGGCGTGGCAGTTCGGGCCGCGCATCACGCGTGCGTTCGAGGAGATCAAGGATCTGTTCGACCCCGACGGCCTGCTGAATCCGGGCAAGATCGTGCGGCCGTCGAAGATGGACGACGCGACGCTGTTCCGCTTCAAGCCGGGTTACGCGATCCAGCCGTTGCAGACGGCGCTCGACTGGTCGGCCTGGAACGTGCACAACGACCACCGCACCGAAGCCACGACGCCCCCCGGCACCGGCGAGGACCCGGCGCAGGGCTTCGGCAAGGCGGTCGAGATGTGCAACAACAACGGCCACTGCCGCAAGTTCGACGCCGGCACGATGTGCCCGAGCTATCGCGTCACGCGCGACGAACAGCACGTCACGCGCGGGCGCGCGAACACGCTGCGGCTGGCGCTGTCCGGCCAGCTCGGTCCCGACGCATTCACGTCCGCCGAGATGTACGCGACGATGGATCTGTGCGTGAGCTGCAAGGGCTGCCGCCGCGAATGTCCGACCGGCGTCGACATGGCGAAGATGAAGGTCGAGTTCCTTCATCACTACAAGAAGAAACACGGCTTGACGCTGAAGGATCGCCTGATCGCCTACTTGCCGCGCTACGCGCCATGGGCGGCGCGCGTGCCGTGGCTGGCCAACCTGCGCGAATCGCTGCCCGGTGCCAAAGCGCTCGGCGAGAAGTGGCTCGGGCTGTCCGCGCAGCGGTCGCTGCCGCGCTGGCGCCGCGACGCCTTCCTGCGCGATGCGCCGTGCGAGCATGCGAACGATGCCGACGTCGTGTTGTTCGTCGACACGTTCAACAACTACTTCGAGCCGGAAAACGCGCGCGCCGCGCTGACGGTGCTGAAAGCCGCCGGTTTGCGCGTGCACGTCGCGCGCGTGGCGGCCAACGACGAGCAGCCGACGCGCCCGCTGTGCTGCGGCCGGACGTTCCTCGCGGCGGGCCAAGTCGACGAAGCGAAGCGCGAAGCGCGCCGGCTGCTGGCGGCGCTGGCGCCGTTCATCGAGCGCAAGGTGCCGATCGTGGGGCTGGAGCCGTCATGCCTGCTGGGGCTGCGCGACGAATACCTGGTGATGGGCTTGGGCGAGCAGGCGAGCAAGCTGGCGGCGAGCGCGCTGACGATCGAGGAGTACCTCGCGCGCGAGCACGCCGCCGGCCGCCTGCGGCTGCGCCTTAAGCCGCTGCCGCACGCGCGCGCGCTTCTGCACGGGCATTGCCACCAGAAGGCGTTCGACGCGATGAGGCCGGTCGAAGCCGTGCTGCGGCTGATCCCGAACCTGAAAGTCGAGACGATCGAATCGAGCTGCTGCGGCATGGCCGGCAGCTTCGGCTACGAGGCCGCACACGTGGAGATGTCGATGAAGATGGCGGAAGCATCACTGCTGCCCGCCGTGCGCGCCGCCGACGAAAACGCGCTGATCGTCGCCGACGGCACGAGCTGCCGCCATCAGATCGCCGACGGCGCTGCGCGCGAGGCGCTGCACGTCGTGCGCGTGCTCGAGCGCGCGCTGGCCTGACCCTGTGGCGCCTACGGGTCGCGCAACGCCGCCTTCATCTTGGCGACGAGATCGGCGTGGCCCTGCTGCAGGATGCGGCTCCACTGGGCATCGGTGGCGGCCATCGCCTCGACGTTGGCGTAGCTGCGCACGGTCAGCTCTTTGTCCCCGATCAGCATATCGCCCTTCATTGCGACGACGGCCTCGAACTCGAGCTTGATCGCCCAGAATCCGGGTGTGAACCAAGCCCAGTACTGCTTGATTTCCAGTTCCAGCGGCAGCGCGTTGCCGGTGGCCGCAACCGGGTCGATCACAGCGTAGCCCTTCTCGTGCAGCGCGTGAGCCGCGGCTTCGCGCACCAGTTGTGCGACGGAGCGCCCCTCGGGTAGCAGGATGTCCGCCAGCGCCTGACCGAAACCGCCCCGCTTGCGCGCGACTGCGCGGGCGCGGATCTGCGGGTCGTTCAGGTCCGCGGCCGACTGCAGCGACGGCGTCGAGGGGCTGCGCGGCGCCGTCTCGAATTGCCGCGCATCGGTTACTCGCACGATCGCGACTTGCACCTTGGGCGCCACGGTCGGCGTCGCCGGCGGCTTGGCGGCGGCGACGTCGATGGTCGAACGCGTCGCCGCGCACCCGGCAATCAGAACCACGACGGACGCGCTGAGCGCCAGTTTCAAAGTCTTCGTTCGCATGACTCGTCTCCTTGTCGCCGGGCTGGCGTCATCGTGCGCTCCGCGCGCCGCCGCGCACTGATCGCGGTCAAGGATCGACGCCGTGCGGCACGCCGGTGGCGTTCGGCATCGACGTAGGCGTGCCGGGCGCGATCGCCGTCGAAGCCGAACCCGCGATAGCGCGCCGCCGCAGGTGGCGTCTGGACCTCGCGCGGGCGAGCGGGCCGTAACATCGGCAGTTCATCCCGGAGAGGAGACCGCAATGAAGTTCAGCCTGATGGCGGCGCTGGCCGCCGCGCTTTTCGCCGCGCCGCATGCCTTTGCACAACCGGCGCAGCCGCCGAAGTACGACGAAGCGCTGGCGCAGAGGCTCGGGGCCGACGAGTACGGGATGAGAAGTTACGTGCTGGTGATCCTGAAGACGGGACCGACGCCGGTCGCCGCCGGGCCCGAGCGCGACGAGATGTTTCGCGGCCACTTCGCGAACATGAAGCGGTTGGCGGAGGAAGGCAAGCTCGTGCTCGCAGGCCCGCTGGACGGCGTGGACGGGCGGCGTGGACTGTTCGTCTTCGCCGTCGCCGGCATCGACGAAGCGAAACGGCTGGCCGCCACCGATCCGGTGCTCGTCAAGGGCGAGATGGTGGCCGAGTACCACAAGTACTACGGACCGGCCGCGTTGCTGCTCGTGCGCGAGGCGCACGAACGGCTCGCGAAGAAGCGCTTCTGACGCGACGCGGTCGGCGTTACGGAAACGCCGGCATCGTCGGGTCGACGCCGTGATCGAACGCCTCCGGGTGGCGGCGCTTGATCAGTTCCTCGATCTCCTGGACGCGGCTCGCGGGCACGTCGACCATCAACAGGATCTTGCCCGCCTCGATCTCTTTCTCGAACGGCCTCAGCTTGTGGTTCGGCGTCGACAACCCGATCAGCGTCGACGCCCAGGCGCCGAACGCGGTGCCGCCGAGCGTGGTGAGCAGGAACGTGCCGACATCGAACGTGATGCCGGCGATCGGCGTCAGCCTCAGGTAGATGCCGAGCAGCATGCCGCCCAGCGCACCCAGGCCGGCGCCCAGAAACAGCGCGTGGCGCACGTCGGACTTCTGCAGGTACGTCGCTTCGTGCAGGCCGCCCAGCGACATCCCGCGCTTGGCGAGGAAGTGCATGTGCCGGTCTTCGATATGGGCGAGCAGCAGGTCGTTCGCGGTCTGGATCGCGCTCGCGAGGTCGGGCAATACGACATACAGGCGCCGTCTCATGTGCTCTCCTTGCGCGCCGCGGGAGGGCGCGGCGTTGTTGCGGGTATAGGAGCGCTGCCGATCGGTGTCAAGCGGCGCAGCGGCGCGATCGCGTCACTTGCCGGCGAAGAAGATTTCGCGCGTGAACAGCGTGTAGTCGCCTTCGGCCGCCATCAGGCCGACCAGCACCAGGATCGCGATCGGCGGCAGCAGGATCGCGTAAATCAGCGCCAAGCGCTCCCACTTCATGTGCATGAAGACGGCGACGATCAGCCCCGCCTTCAGCACCATGAACAGCAGGATCAACGACCACCGCAGCAGCCCCTGCAGGTGGAAATAATCGACCAGGTAGGAAAAGACGCTGAGGACGAACAGCAGCCCCCACACCTTCAGGTAAATGCCGATCGGATGCTGTTGTTGGCCGGCGGCCTGAGCGTGCTCCATGGGATCGCTCCTACCAGAGATAGAACAGCGCGAAGATGAACACCCAAACGAGATCGACGAAGTGCCAATACAGGCCCGCGACCTCGACCGTCTCGTACGTCCCTTTACGGTCGTAAAAGCCGGTAGCCACGCGCTTGGCCACGACCGCCAGGTAGATCACGCCGGCCGACACGTGCAGACCGTGAAAGCCGGTGATCATGAAAAAACTGGAGCCGAACTGCGCCGCGCCCCATGGATTGCCCCACGGCCGCACGCCTTCGGAGATCAGCTTGCTCCACTCGTAGGCCTGCATGCCGACGAACGTGGCGCCCAAGGCGGCTGTGACGAGCAGCAGCGTGGCCGTCCTGACGCGGTCGCGGCGATAGCCGTAGTTCACCGCCATCGCCATCGTGCCGCTGGAGCTGATCAGGATGAACGTCATGATCGCGATCAGCAGCAGCGGCACCTCGGTCGCGCCGATGTGCAGCGCGAACACCTTGCTCGGATTCGGCCACGTCTCGGTGGTCGAGATCCGCACGTTCATGTAGCCGGTGAGGAAGCAGGAGAAGATGAACGTGTCCGACAGCAGGAAGATCCACATCATCGCCTTGCCCCACGGCACCTTGAAGGCTTGGCGATCGGACGACCAGTCGGAGACGATCTGACGCCAGCCTTGCGCCGGGGCGGCCGCTGCTGCCGGGTTGTGGTCCATCGGCGTTCTCCTTCAGCGCAGACCGCAGATGGCGGCCAGCGCGGCGAGCGTTTCCTGCGGGCGGGTGATCAACGCGAACATCGCCAGCCAGACGACGAACAGGAAGTGCCAGTAGGTCGTGCACAGCTCGACGGTCGTGCGCACGCGCGCCAGGTCGGCGCCGCGCGTCAGGCGCAGCGCGGCGCGCGCCCACGCGATCAGGCCGCCGATCAGGTGCGCGCCATGCAGGCCGGTGATCAGATAGAAGAAGCTGTTCGCAGGATTGGACGCAACGAAGAACCCGCGCGCCGCCAGATCGTTCCACGCCCCGAGCTGGCCGCCGATGAACGCGAACGCGAGCAATCCGCCGGCGCCCAGGCCCCACGCCGTCGCGCGCCGTTCGCCGCGGCGCGCCGCCACGCGCGCCCACTGCAGCGCGACGCTGCTCGCCGCCAGCAGCGCGGTGTTGATCCACAGCCGCCACGGGTCGGCGAGCGGCATCCACGGTTGATCCGCCAGCCCCTGCCAGTCGGGGAATTGCGAACGCATCAGAAAGGCCAGCGCGAGCAGCGCGAACACCGCCGTGATGACGAGCATCAGCACGCGCAGCCCGACTTGCGCCGGCGTCACCTGCGCGAGGGTGCCGCCGCCGGGATCGAATTCGTAGCGCGTCGGTTTGAAGTACAGCATCGCTCTCTACCTCGGTGCGCCCGCCGCGGCCGCCTGTGCCGCGTGTTCTTCGGTTACGACCCCCGCTTCCTCGGGCGAAACCGTCTGCGGGATGAAGTCCTCCTTCGCGCCCGGCACGCTGTAGTCGTATGCCCAGCGGTGCACGACCGGCAGCGTCGGTCCCCAGTTCAAGTGTTTGGGCGGTGTGTCGGGCGTTTGCCACTCCAGCGTGGTGGCGCGCCACGGGTTCGGCCCGGCCGGTTTGCCGCGCCAGATGCTGACCACCAGGTTGTAGATGAACAGCAGTTGCACGACGCCGACGGCGA
>DATLZG010000480.1:0-9206 GCA_035574095.1 Burkholderiaceae bacterium
AGCGCTTTGCTGCGCAGCCCACGCTTTGCGTGCGTCCTCGGGCGACTTCGGATAGTCGTTCAGCGCCTTCTGCGCGTCGTCGATTTGCGCCTTCGGCGCATTGGTCGCCCTCAACTCCTCGAGTCTCTTCTCCAAAGCGGCCTTGCCCTCCTGCCAGGAGCCCGGCAGCGCGTCAATGCGTTTCTTTAAGTCGGCCGCACGGTCGGAGAAGATCTTGCGCACCTCCAACTCCTTGGCGTCTTTGGAGAGCTGCTCTTCGCGCGCGCTGACCTTTTCCAGCACCTTGCCGTAGACGAGCTGCGGAACCGGAAAGCCGGTGTGTTTGACCGACAGCCAGACGACCGGGATCATGTAGGCGATGATCAGCACGATGTACTGAGCGACCTGCGTCCAGGTGACCGCGCGCATGCCGCCGAGGAACGAGCACACCAGGATGCCCGCCAGACCGAGGAAGACGCCGATCTGGAAGTCCACGCCGGTGAAGCGCGAGGTGATGATGCCGACGCCGAGGATCTGCGCCACGACGTAGGTGAACGAGCACAGGATCGCGCAGAAGATGCCGATCGCCCGCGCCGTGTGCCCGCCGTAGCGCGCCCCCAGGAAATCGGGGATCGTGAACTGGCCGAACTTGCGCAGATACGGCGCCAGCAGGAACGCGACCAGACAGTAGCCGCCCGTCCAGCCCATGATAAAGGCCAGGCCGTCGAAGCCCTGCAGGTACAGGCCGCCCGCCATGCCGATGAACGAGGCCGCGCTCATCCAGTCCGCGCCGGTGGCCATGCCGTTGAACACGGCCGGCACGCGGCGCCCGGCGACGTAGTACTCGGCCACGTCGGCGGTGCGGCTCATGATGCCGATGCCGGCATACAGCGCGATGGTGGCGAACAGGAACACGTAGCCGATCCATACGCGCGGCAGCCCGAGCTGCTCCAGGATCGCCAGCACGATGATGAAGGCGATGAAACCGCCCGTGTACCAGCTGTAGTACTTCTTCAGCGCGTTGTAAAACGCGCGTTGCGAACTGACCTGGGTGCTCATCAGTCCTCTCCTTCCTCGACGCCGTACTCTTCGTCGAGCCGGCGCATCTTCACTGCGTAGTAAAAGATCATCACGACGTACACGACCAGAGCCCCCTGCGCGCCGACCCAGAACGAAAACGGCCAGCCGAAGAAGTTGAAGCTCAGTTCGCGGGCGAAGTAGCCGACGACGAAGGTCACCACGAACCAGATGGCCAACAGGACCATCGTCAGGTTCAGGTTCCTTCGCCAGTACTCCCGATGCTTCTCAGTCAATTGCAACATGTGTCCTCCTTGGTTGGTGCCTCACTGCTTGCTCTAACGTACGGTTGCGATGACCTCCTTTGCGGAAATCGAAGGGGGTGGGGATGAGCCGCTGTGTGCCGCGCGCGGCGCGGCCGCCTCCATGTCGCGCTTCAGTGTCGCTGCGTAACGCGGCTCGAACGTGCGCAAGTGCTCGTACACGCGCCAGGCGTCGCCGGCGGCACCGAGGTGGTGATAGGTCATCGCCAGTTGGTACCAGCCGTAAGGCGAAAACGGCTGCAGCTTGGTGTTCTCCTTCAGCGCCGCCACCGCCTCCTGCAGCCGCCCCTCGCGGATCAGAACCAGACCGAGCCCGTACCACGCACGGTCGAGTTTGGGCTTCAGCCCGATGGCGGCGCGGAAACAGCGCTCCGCCTCGGCGTTGTCCTCGCGCTGGTCGAGAAGGAAACCGAGGTTGAACCAGGCGTCGGCGTTGTTCGGGCTGCGCGCCACGAGTGCGCGGAACGCTTCGATCGCCGCCGGCGCGTCGCCCAGTTCGGCCAGCAGATTGCCGACCGAACTGGCCGCGGTGTCGTCGCTCGGGTCGAGCGCCGCGATCTGGCGGTAGATCTGCAGCGCGCGCCGTTTCTGGCCGAAGATCAGCGCCGTCGTCGCCAGCGCGTTCAGCCACAGCTTTTCGAGCCAGCGCATCGTCACTCCTTCAACGCGCCTGCTGCAGCCGCGCGCAGCTCGGCTGCAGCGGATCGTCGGCGCACGAGCGCGCAATCCCGTACACGACCGCCAGCCAGGCGAATACCAGCAGGAAGAACGCCGCCACCGGAATGTGCTGGTCCAGCACGACCTTCGGCGTGATCAGCCGCACCAGCTTGGTCACCGGGCTGGCGATCAGCTCGAACAGCCGATAGATGACGTTCTCGCGGCGCCGGCTCCAGGCGAAGATGCCGACGATGAACTGCCCGATCAGCGCCAGCCCGGCCACTTCGATCAGCGCCTTCAATATGACCAGCACGAACGCCACGTTGTCTCCTCGTCTCGCGCCGCCGCTTCTTGTCGAGCGGCTTTCCGGCACCTCTGATGGCGGACCGCCCGGCGGGGCAGCGGCCAGCGCTCGCCCTTCCCCGCCAAATCTGGAGCGGCCCGCACCCCTCTACTGCGCCACCTTCAACTGCTCCAGGATCGCCGGGTTCTCCAGCGTCGAGACGTCCTGCTTGATCTCCTCGCCCTTGGCGAGCGAACGCAGCAGGCGCCGCATGATCTTGCCGCTGCGCGTCTTCGGCAGGTTGTCGCCGAAACGGATGTCCTTCGGTTTGGCGATCGGGCCGATCTCCTTGGCAACCCAGTCGCGCAGCTCGCGCGCGATGCGCTGCGCCTCCTCGCCGGTCGGCCGCGGCCGCTTCAGCACGACGAACGCACACACGGCTTCGCCGGTCAGCTCGTCCGGGCGCCCGACCACCGCCGCCTCGGCGACCAGCGGGTTGGCGACCAATGCCGATTCGATTTCCATCGTGCCGAGGCGATGCCCGGAAACGTTCAGTACGTCGTCGATGCGGCCGACGATGCGGAAGTAGCCGGTGTCCTTGTCGCGGATCGCGCCGTCGCCGGCCAGATAGAGTTTGCCGCCGAGTTCGTCCGGGTAGTAAGACTTCTTGAACCGCTCCGGGTCGCCCCAGATGGTGCGGATCATCGACGGCCACGGCCGCTTGATCACCAGCAGTCCGCCCTGGCCGTTCGGCACCTCCTGCCCGGTCTCGTCGACGATGGCGGCGAAGATTCCGGGCAATGGCAGGGTGCACGAGCCCGGCACCAGCGGCGTCGCGCCCGGCAGCGGCGTGATCAGATGGCCGCCGGTCTCGGTCTGCCACCAGGTATCGACGATCGGGCAGCGGCCGCGGCCGACATTGGTGTGGTACCACATCCACGCTTCCGGATTGATCGGCTCGCCGACCGTGCCGAGGATGCGCAGGCTGGACAGGTCGTACTTGTTCGGATGCGTGGCCGGCGTCGATTCGTTGGCTTTGATCAGCGAGCGGATCGCCGTCGGCGCGGTGTAGAAGACGGTGACCTTGTGGTCCTGGATCATCTTCCAGAAGCGGCCGGCATCCGGATACGTCGGCACGCCTTCGAACATCACTTCGGTGGCGCCGACCGCGAGCGGCCCGTAGCACACGTAGGTGTGGCCGGTGACCCAGCCGACATCGGCCGTGCACCAGAAGACGTCGGTCGGCTTGTGATCGAACGTCCACTTCATCGTCACCGCCGCCCACAGCAGGTAGCCGCCGGTGGAGTGCTGCACCCCCTTCGGTTTGCCGGTCGAGCCGGAGGTGTACAGGATGAACAGCGGATGCTCGGCCTCGACCCAGACCGGGTCACAAGTCGCCGGCTGCCCGGCCATCACCTCGTGCATCCACACGTCGCGCCCGGCGCTCATCGGCACCGCCCCGCCGGTCCGCTTGTAAACGATCACCTTGCGCACCGCCTCGCAGCCGCCCATCGCGAACGCCTCGTCGATGGCGGGTTTCAGCGGGATCGCTTTGCCGCCGCGCATCTGCTCGTCGGCGGTAATCACCAGCGTCGCGCCGGCGTCGACGATGCGCTCCTGCACGCTCTTGGCGGAGAAGCCGCCGAACACCACCGAATGCGTGATGCCCAGGCGCGCGCACGCCTGCATCGCGACCACCACCTCGATCGACATCGGCATGTAGATCAGCGCGCGCTCGCCCTTCTTGAAGCCGAGCGACTTGATCGCGTTGGCGAACTGGCACACCTTGGCGTGCAGTTCGCGGTAACTGATGCGCGTGACCTTGCCGTCGTCGGCTTCGAAAATAATCGCCGTCTTGTCGGCGTTGCCGTTGGCGAGGTTGCGGTCCAGGCAGTTGTACGAAGCGTTCAGTTCGCCGTCGGCGAACCACTTGTAGAAAGGCGCGTTGGTCTCGTCGAGCACCTGCGTGAACGGCTTGTGCCACAGCAAGTTTTCCTTTGCCAGCCGCGACCAGAAACCGTCGAAGTCGCGCTCGGCCTCGTCGCACAGGGCCCTGTAGGCGGCCATGCCGCTGACGTTGGCCTGCTTGACCATCTCCGCGCTCGGCTCGAAGACGCGGTTCTCGTGCAGAACGGACTCGATGTTCCCCATGTCTCTGCCCTTTGCGGTTGGGACCCTGCCTCTACGGGTCGGTGAACGGTAGGAACCAGCGCTTACAGAAACCTTACACGCGCATTTGGCGCCGCAGCATACGCCGCGCCGCATCAGGTGATCGGGTCGCCCCGCCGCGGGAACGCGAGAACCGGGCTAGAGCCGGTCCGGCAACGTGTAATACGGCGCCGTCGCCCCGAGATTCTGCTTCGCGCGCGCGAGTTCTGCACGCGCGACGACGCGCAGATGGACTTCATCGGGGCCGTCGATGAAGCGCAAGGCCCGGCCCCAGCTCCACAGATAGGCGAGCGGGGTATCGGCGGTCAGCCCCATCGCGCCGAATACCTGCATCGCGCGATCGAGCACGCGCGTCTGCAGCCGGCCAGCCAGCACCTTGATCGCCGATACGTCCACGCGCGCCGCGTGGTTGCCTTCCCGATCGATGCGATCGGCGGCGCGCAGCACGAGCAGCCGCGCCTGGTCGATTTCGATGCGCGACTCGGCGATCCAGTCCTGCACGTTCGCGTACTCGGCGAGGTACTTGCCGAACGTGCGGCGCTGCAACGCGCGCTCGCACATCAGCTCCAGCGCGAGCTCGCACTGGCCGATCGTGCGCATGCAATGGTGGATGCGCCCCGGCCCGAGCCGCGCCTGCGCCAGCGCGAAACCCGCGCCCTCTTCGCCCAGCAGATGGTCGGCCGGCACGTGCACGTCGCGAAACAGCACCTCGCAATGCCCCTCGACGGCGAGGTGATGCATGACCGGCAGGTTGCGCACGATGCGCACGCCGGGCGTATCCAGCGGCACGATGATCATCGAATGGCGCTTATGCGGTGGGCGCTCGCCGCCGCTGTCGGTCACGCCCATCACGATCGCGAAGCGGCAGTTCGGATGCAGCGCGCCGGTGGTGAACCACTTGCGGCCGTTGATCACGTAGCCATCGCCGGCGCGCCGGATCGTGGTCTGGATATTGGTGGCGTCCGACGAGGCGACATCCGGCTCGGTCATCGCGAAGGCGGAGCGGATCTCGCCGGCGAGCAAGGGTTTCAGCCAGCGCTGGTACTGCTCCGGCGTCGCGCACAAGTGCAGCAGCTCCATGTTGCCGGTATCGGGTGCGCTGCAGTTGAACACCTCGGACGACCAATGCACGCGCCCCATGATTTCCGCCAGCGGCGCGTACTCGAGGTTGGTGAGCCGCGTGCCCGGCTCGTCTGCGCGCAACGACGGCAGGAACAGATTCCACAGGCCTTCGTCTTTCGCCAACGCCTTCAGATCGTCCATCATCTGGTGCGGGTACACGCCCGCCTCGGCTTGTGCGTGCCACTCGCGGTTGTGCGGCAGCACGTAGCGGCCGATGAAGTCCTGCAGTTGGCGCTGCAGGCGCTGCGTTTTCTCGCTGTACTGGAAATCCATGCGGCCCTCCGGCAAAGCGTGGATGCTGGCGCAGCCGGCGCGGGCGGTGTTTGCGCGAGGACAAGGTCCCCCGCTGCGCGGAGCGCGCGAGCCGCGTACCCGCCTGCCGCGCTCGACCGCAGCGCGCGCCGCTTGAGCCGGCGCTCGATCGCCCGCAGAATGCGCGCCATCCGCAGCTCGGCCGGAGCAGGACCCATGCCCGACACCGTTCGCAAGGTCGCCCACTACTCGGTGTCGGTGCCGAATCGGCCGGGGGCGGCGTTCAAGGTGCTCGCCACGCTGGTCAGCGCCGGCATCAACCTGCTCGCGTGCAGCGGCACGCCCCACGGCCGCCGTGCGCGCATCGACGTCGTGCCCGACGACGCCCGCAAGTTCGGCCGCGTCGCCAAGCAGGCCGGGTTTGCGTTCGACGCCAAGCGCGCGGGCTTCCTGATCCAGGGCGACGACCGACCGGGCGCGCTGGCCGAGTATCTGCAGCGGCTCGCCGAGGCGAACATCAACGTCGCCGGCATCGACGGCGTCTCCGGCGGCGCGGGCCGCTGGGGCGCGATCCTGTGGGTCGACGCCGCCGATCTCGCGCGGGCGGCGCGGTTGCTGCGCGTGCAGGCGAAGTGACCGTCGAGCGATACGCGCTCGATGCGCGCACCGCGCTGCTGCTGACGCTGCCGCCGCTGTTCTGGGCCGGCAACGCGGTCGTCGGGCGCGCGCTGGTCGGCGTCTTTCCTCCGCTCGCGCTGTCGTTCGGGCGCTGGCTGCTGGCGCTCGTCATCCTGGTGCCGTTCGTGTGGCGCGGTCTGCATGCGCAGCGGGCGGCGCTGCTGCGGCAATGGCAGCCGATCGCCCTGCTGGGCTTCACCGGGGTGGCCTGCTACAACACGTTCCAGTACCTGGCGCTACAGACGTCGCCCGCGACCAACGTCACGCTGATCGCGGCCTCCACGCCCGCGTTCGTGCTGATCGCCGGCCGCCTGTTTTTCGGCGCAGCGGTACGCGCTGCGCAGTGGGCGGGCGCGGCCGTTTCGCTTGCCGGCGTCGTCTGGGTGCTGGCGGCGGGCGATCTCGCGCGCCTGGCCGCGTTCGCGTTCGCACCCGGCGATTTGATCATGCTCGCCGCCAATGCGAGCTGGACCACTTACACGTGGCTGCTGCGCAAGCACCGGCCCGACCTTCCGCTCGGACCCTTTCTCGCCGCCCAGATCGCGGTCGGCGCGGCAGCGATCGCACCTTTCGCCGCGCTCGAAGGGGCGCTCGGCGCGGCGCGCATCGCCTGCAACGCGGGCACGATCGCTGCGCTCGCCTACGTCGCGATCCTGCCCTCGATCGTCTCGTTCTACGTCTGGGACCGCGGCGTGGCGCGCGTCGGCGCCCTGCTGCCTGTGTACTTCGCCAATCTCACGCCGGTGTTTGCGGCCGTATTGTCGGGCTGGCTGCTCGGCGAAGCGCCGCAGCCGTTTCATATCGTCGGCCTGACGCTGATCCTCGGCGGAATTCAGCTGGCCTCGAAGCGGTAGCGGCCCGCGGCGCGTGTGCTTGGCGGAGAGGGTGGGATTCGAACCCACGGTACCGAAGAATCGGTACACCGGATTTCGAATCCGGCGCATTCGACCACTCTGCCACCTCTCCGTGGCCGCTTCGTGCGGGCGCGAAGTTTATCTCAGGCAGGCGGCGCCAGCCGCTCGAGTCCGCCCAGGTACGGGCGCAGCGCTGCGGGAACGAGCACCGAGCCGTCCGCCTGCTGGTAGTTCTCCAGCACCGCGACCAGCGTGCGGCCGACCGCGAGGCCCGAGCCGTTCAACGTATGCACGAGTTCGTTTTTGCCCTGCGCGGTCTTCACGCGCGCCTGCATGCG
Source organism: Burkholderiaceae bacterium (assembly GCA_035574095.1). Taxonomy (GTDB): domain Bacteria; phylum Pseudomonadota; class Gammaproteobacteria; order Burkholderiales; family Burkholderiaceae_F; genus JAKANT01. The sequence goes on from DATLZG010000480.1 coordinate 7,673, forward strand.
GCGCGCCTGGAAGGCTTCGCAGTTCGAGCACGACGAGATTTCCCGGTACGCGTTTTGCGCCGGCAACCACACCTCGAGGTCGTAGGTCTTGGCCGACGCGAAGCTGAGATCGCCGGTGCAAAGCTGCATCACACGATACGGCAGTTCCAGCCGCCGCAGCACCGCTTCCGCGTGGCCGACCATTTCTTCCAGCGCGTCGTACGACCGCTCCGGGTGCTCGATGCGCACCAGTTCGACCTTGTCGAACTGGTGCTGGCGGATCATGCCGCGCGTGTCCTTGCCGTAGCTGCCGGCCTCGGAGCGAAAGCACGGCGTGTGCGCGGTGAGCTTCAGCGGCAGGTCGGCTTCCCTCAGGATCGTTTCGCGCACGAAATTGGTCAGCGACACTTCGGCGGTCGGAATCAGGTACATCGTTTCGCCCGCGCCTTCGTGGCCGCCCTTCTTCGCCGCGAACAGATCCTGCTCGAACTTCGGCAACTGGCCGGTGCCGGTCAGCGTCTCGCCGCTCACGATGTACGGCGTGTAGCACTCGGTGTAGCCGTGCTCGCGCGTCTGCAGATCGAGCATGAACTGCGCCAATGCCCGGTGCAGCCGCGCCACCGGCCCTTTCATCACGACGAAACGCGCGCCCGACAGTTTGGCCGAGGTCTCGAAATCCAGCCCGAGCGGCGCGCCGACATCCACGTGATCACGCACCGGAAAGTCGAAGCGGCGCGGCTCGCCCCAGCGCCGCACTTCGACGTTGTCCGCCGGCGAGTCGCCGACGGGCACCGACGGATGCGGCAGGTTCGGCACGCCGAGCAGCAGCGCGTGCAGGCGCGCCTGGATGTCGGCGAGCTGCACCTCCAACGCCTTCAACTGATCCGGGATCGCCGCCGCCTCGGCCAACACCGCGGAAGCGTCCTCGCCCTTCGCGCGCAACTGGCCGATTTGCTTCGACAACGCGTTTTTCTTCGCCTGCAACTGCTCGGTCGCGACCTGCACCGACTTGCGCTCGACTTCCAGCGCCTCGAACGCGGCGGTGTCGAATTCGAAACCGCGCGTGCGCAGGCGCGCGGCGACGTTGACGAGGTCCTTGCGCAGTAAAGCGATGTCGAGCATGGCGAACCGTTGTTCGTGGCGAGGCGCGATTGTACGTAGCTAATCGCGCTCGCCTTGACTCGCTTCGCCGTCGAGCGAGCGCAGATAACGAAGCCGCTCCGCGATCTTGGCTTCCAACCCGCGGTCGGTCGGCCGATACCAGTTCTGCCGCCGCACCCCGTCCGGCAGATACGTTTCGCCGGCCGCGTAACCGCCTTCCTCGTCGTGCGCATAGCGGTAGTCCTTGCCGTAACCGAGCTCTTTCATCAGCCGCGTCGGCGCGTTGCGCAGATGCATCGGCACCGGGCGCGTACCGTCCTGCTTGACGAACTCGGTGACGGCGCCGAACGCGCGATAGACGGCGTTCGACTTCGGAGCCACCGCGAGATACACGATCGCTTGCGCCAGCGCCAGCTCCCCTTCCGGCGCGCCGAGCCGTTCGTACGCCTCCGCC
>DATLZG010000481.1:0-5468 GCA_035574095.1 Burkholderiaceae bacterium
GCATAATCGGCCGCATGCCGATCGAGCAGATCTTGCGTGGGCGCGCGACCGATGTCGGCGGGCTGCCGGTGGCGCGGCTGTTACCGCATGCACAGCGGCGCTCGATCGGACCGTTCGTGTTCGTCGACCATTTCGGTCCGACGGTGCTGCCGCCGGGCGCGGCGCTGGACGTGCGGCCGCATCCGCATATCGGGCTGGCGACGGTGACGTATCTGTTCGAGGGCGCGATCCTGCATCGCGATTCGCTCGGCTGCGTGCAGCGCATCGAACCCGGCGCGGTGAACTGGATGACCGCCGGCCGCGGCATCGTGCACAGCGAGCGCACGCCCGCCGAGCTGCGCGGCGAGCCGGTACCGATGCACGGCATGCAGATCTGGGTCGCGCTGCCGCGGGAGGCCGAAGACGTCGAGCCTTCGTTCGCTCACTACGATGCCTCCGCGCTGCCGGTGATCGAACGGCCCGGCGCGGTGATCCGCCTGATCGCCGGCCAAGCCTTCGGCGCGCGCTCGCCGGTGGCGACGTTCTCCGACACGCTTTACTGCGCGCTCGAACTGGCCGCCGGCGCGCGGCTCGAGATCGCGGCCGAGCACGCGGAGCGCGCGGTGTTCGCCGCCTCCGGCGCGATCGAGATCGACGGTCGAGCGGTCGCCGCCGGCGAGCTGGCGGTGCTCGCGCCCGGGCGCAACGCGCAGCTTGCAGCGCAGCAGGAGGCGCGGCTGATGCTGCTCGGCGGCGCGCCGCTCGGCGAGCGCTTCGTGTGGTGGAACTTCGTCGCCAGCTCGCGCGCGCGCATCGAAGCGGCCAAGGCCGAGTGGCTGGCTTACGAGCGCGGCTCGGCGCGCTTCCCGCGCGTGCCGGGCGAGACCGAGTTCATTCCGCTGCCCGCGCGCTGATGCCGTGGTCCGAAGACCGCTTTCCGGCTTCGATGCGCCATCTGAGCGCAGCGGCGCGCGCCAAGGCGATCGCGATCGCCAACGCGCTGCTCGAAGAAGGCTTGGATGAAGGAACGGCGATCCGCATCGCGATCGCCAAAGCCAAACAATGGGCCGAGCAGCACGGCCTGCCGGTGCGCGACGAGGACGAACTCGGCTAGCCCGGATATTTCACGGGGTCGCCCCCTTATGTAGGGCTTCGGCAGCTTCGGCGAGGGCTGACAGCGCCCGAGGCGCACAGCGACTTATGCATCGTCGGGGCTACGCGGGTTTGCGCGGCGCCTGCGGGCGCGGGCTTGCGCTCAACTCCTCGCCAAGGCCGCCCGGCCTTGGCTGTGGCCGTCTCGCGCAATCCGCATCCCGCATGCATCCGCGCAACTCCCGCGTCCCTCGTGAAATATCCGGGCTAGCGCCGCTTCTTCCGGTAGGTGCCGATCAGCTCGGCCTGCGCCAGCACGTGGCCGCGCATCGCCGCTTCCAGCCGCGCCTTGGTCGGCGTTTGCAGATCGCCGAGCGCAATGTCGAGCGCGTACAGCTTGAAGAAGTAACGATGCCGTCCGATCGGCGGACACGGGCCGCCGTAGCCGGTGCGCTGCCAGTCGTTCAACCCCTCGCGCGTGCCGGCCGGCAGCGGCGCGCCGCCCTCGGGCAGCGCGTGCGCGGAGGCCGGCAGGTCGTACAGCACCCAATGCACCCAAGTCATCTTCGGCGCGGCCGGATCGGGCGCATCGGGGTCGTCGACGATCAGCGCGAAACTGCGGGTACCGGCCGGCTCGCCGCTCCACGCCAGCGGCGGCGCGAGGTCGCGGCCTTCGCAGGTGTAGACGGACGGAATCTCGGCTTGATGGGCAAACGCGGTCGAAGTCAGTTTCATGGCGCCTCCTTGCCGGCGTCTAGCCAGGCAAGCAGTTCGTCGAGCGAGCGCGTATTCAGAACGTCGCTTCTTTCCAGCCAACCGCGCCGCGCCTGGCCCACGCCGTGCACCAGATTGTCGAACTCGTGCGGCGCATGCGCATCGGAGTCGATGGCCACGCGCGCGCCTTCGTCCTTGGCCATCCGGCAGTAGGTGTCGGTGAGGTCGAGCCGGTCCGGATGGGCGTTGACCTCAAGCGCCACGCCGCGCGCCCTGCACTTGCGGATCACGGCCAGCATGTCGATGTCGTACGGATCGCGCCGGTCGATCAGCCGCCCGAGCGGATGCGCGAGGATCTTCACGTACGGGTTGTCGAGCGCGGCCAGCACGCGCGCCGTCTGCCTGGCGCGCGGCAGGTTGAACTTCGAATGCACGGCGGCGATCACGAGGTCGAGTTTCGCCAGCGCCGAGTCCGGCAGATCGAGCGTGCCGTCCTCCAGCACGTCGACTTCGATGCCCGCGAGCACGGCAATGCCGTCGAGCCGGGCGTTGACCTGTGCGATCTCGTCGGCCTGCTGCGCGAGCCGCACCGGGTCGAGCCCGTGCGCGACCGTCAGCCGCCGGCTGTGTTCGCTGATCGCGATGTAGCGCAAGCCGCGTTCGCGCGCCGCGCGCGCCATGTCTTCGATCGTCGCGGTGCCGTCGCTCCACTTCGTGTGCACGTGGAAATCGCCGGCGAGGTCGGCGAGCTCGACCAGCCGCGGCAGCGCGTTTCGCTTCGCCGCTTCGATCTCGCCGCGGTCTTCGCGCAGTTCCGGAGGAATCCACGGCAGCCCGAGGGCGGCGTAGATCTCCTCCTCGGTGGCGGCGGCGATCGCGCGGCGGCCCTTGAACAGCCCGTACTCGTTGAGCTTGCAGCCGTGCGCCAGCGCCAGGTTGCGCAGCCGGATGTTGTGCGCCTTGGAGCCGGTGAAGTACAGCAGCGCCGCGCCGTAGCTCGGCGGCGGCACGACGCGCAGGTCGACCTGCAGTCCATTTTTCAGCACGATCGAAGCGCGCGTGTCGCCCGCCGCCAACACCTGCGCTGCGTCTGAATGGCGCGTGAAGTGCTGCACCACCGGAGCGCCGTCTGCGGCCGTCGCCAGCAGATCGATGTCGCCGACCGTCTCCTTCGCGCGCCGCAGGCTGCCGGCGGCGACGATCTTGCTCACCGCCGGCGCCCGGCGCAGATGGTCGATCAATCGTGCCGCGTATTGCGCGGCGACCGCCAGCTTGAAGCGCTTGCCGGACGCCAGGCGCGCGGCGACCGCTTCGGCGATGCGCGCCTCGGACTTCGCCCCGAATCCCGGCAGGTCGCGGATGCGGCCGTCGCGCGCGGCCCGCAGCAGTTGCTCCGGCGTATGTACGTGTAGCCGTTCGTAAAGCGCACGTACGCGCTTCGGACCGAGGCCCGGCAGCCGCAACAGCTCGGTGACGCCGGCCGGCACTTGGCGGCGTAGCTTCTCCAGCGCGGCCAATCGCCCCGTCCGCACCAGTTCTTCGATCTTGCCGGCCAGGTCGGCGCCGATGCCGGGCAGCTTGGGCAGCGGCTTGCCCGCCTGCAAGTCGGCAGCCAGATCCAGCTTCAGCTCGCCGAGGATGCGCGCCGCGTTGCGATAGGCGCGCACGCGAAACGGATTGGCATCCTGCAGTTCCAGCAGGTCGGCGATCTCTTCGAAGGCGGCGGCAATGTCGGCGTTGGTCAGCGCCATCGCTCCCGGAACCTCCAACGAACCGCAGTGCGTCCCGATCCTGCGCCGGCGGTGCTCGACGCACGCTTCCGTACGCGGACGCTCCCTCGCGCGAGCGCGGGCCGCTCGCGACCGTCTTTCGGCGGTTCCTCAGCGGCGCGTCAGCGTTTCCTTGGTCTGTTCGGCCTTCAACACGCGCACCACGCCGTCGATCTGCTCCGCCAGCGCTTCCAGCAGATTGTCCACCGCCAGCACGCCGGTCAACCGTCCGTCGGCGTCGACGACACCGAGCCGGCGCACGCCGCGTTCGCGCATGCGCGCCAGCGCGTCGAGGATGTCGTCGCTCTCCCGGACGGTGGCGAGCGGCGTGGACATGATGTCGCCGGCGGTCAGCGTCGCCGGGTCCAGCCCGGTGGCCACCACCTCGATCACGATGTCGCGGTCGGTGACGATGCCTGCGGGCTGGCTGCCCTCGGCGACGATCACGCTGCCGACGTGCTCGCTGCGCATGATCCGCGCGCACTCGGCCACGGTCGTCTCGCGCTCCACCTTGATCACCGCGCGCACTGCCAGGTCCTTCACCTGCGCCGTCGGTACTCTCATCGCGCGCCTCCACCTGTCGTTGGCCGACTACTGTAGCGAGCGCCGTCGCGGCGCGGCTGACGCCGGTCAAACGTGGTGCGCGCGATCACGCGTCGCCGGCGGAGCCGAATCTTCGGCAGACGGCGGCGACCGCGGCGGTCAAACTCGGGGCGTATGCATCGAATCCGGAGTCCGCAGATGACGCCCGCCGAGCGCACCGCCGAAATGGCTGTCTGGAGCGAGGAGCGCTGGGCCGCCTTCGAAACCGATTTGCAGCGCGAGCTGCGCCTGGAGCGCCAGCGGCTGCAGCGCAAGCTGCGTGCGGCCTCGCCGCGGAGGCGGGCCATCGGGCCGACTCTGGCCGCCGGGGCGCTCGCGCTGGGGCTGCTGGTCGCCCTGTTCGCCTGAGTAACCGTATTTGGAACAAGCGCCCGCGGCTGCCGGCAACGCGGCCGTCGGGGATTTTGAGATAGGTTCTAGAGAGGGCGGGCGATCGCGGGTGGGGCGCGTGATGACTCAGGTGCGGCAGGCGGCCTGCCGCAGATGGCGGCGCAGCCCCGCTTCGCCGGCGCGCATCACCGCGTCGTGGTTCCAGCGAAACAACGGTGCCAAGAGCGGCGCCAGACAACGCATCCAGGGCTTGACCAGCCGCACGCGCCAGATGTAAGTCACTTCGGTGTGATCGCCGCGCGGCTGCAGCGTCCATAAGCCTTCGCCGTCGAGCTGGCCGCGGGCGCGGCCACGCAGCCGTAGCGGCCGGACCACTTCCACCGCCTCCACCTCGATCGCGATGCGGTAAGGCAGCCGGGTGGACCAATCGATACGCCGGACGCTGTCGCGGCCTTCGGCGTCTCCCGCCCGCAGCGTCTGCACCGCGCGAACGTACGGCCACCATTGCGGCCAGGTGGCCGGATCGGCCAGCGCCTTCCAGACGCGCTGCACCGGCGCGTCGATGCGCCAGGAACTCACGAGGTCGAAACGGGCGGCGGCGGACATCATGCGCGTGCGGACGGGTTCAGGCGCTACGAATACGCGCGAACGAAGACTTTGGATTCCGACCGTCGCGCGAACGCGCCGCGGGGCTTTCCCGGCGCGAGCGCTGAATCGCCTCGGTGCGGCCGCTGCCCGTTCGTCCGGTCCGCGACGGTGGTCCAAGTGAGCCGGTTCGCCGGCAGCGCCGCCACCGGATAACGGCGCGGTAACGCCGCCGCCGGTACAAGCCCTCGTGCACGATTGTGGGCCTGCGACTATGCTGCGTCGGACGGGGCGGGAGTCATCGCGACAAGCAGCCCGCAAGGCGCTGCGTTCGCGTCTGCTGCTTCGCTTTTCGGAGCCCTCGATGGCGGCGAGCGCGGCGGGCGCGAGTACGCG
>DATLZG010000482.1:0-4367 GCA_035574095.1 Burkholderiaceae bacterium
TGCCGCGCCGGCGGCGCTCGCGCGGATCGTGCCCGAGCCGCTGGCGCGCGCGCTGGCGGCACCGACGGACGCCGCACTCGACGCTGCGATCGGCGCCGCCCAAGCCTGGCTCGCGGCCGCGCCGCACCGTTTCCTTCTGACGCTGGCCGACGCCGACTATCCGACCGCGCTGCTGGCGAGCGCCGATCCGCCACCGGTGCTGTTCGGCGAGGGCCGGCGCGAGCTGCTGGCCACGCCGCTGCTCGCCATCGTCGGCAGCCGTTCTTGCACGCGACAGGGCGAAGCGACGGCATCCGCGTTCGCGCAGGCGCTGGCGCATGCGGGCCTGACGATCGTCAGCGGCCTGGCCGCCGGCATCGACGCCGCCGCCCATCGTGGCGCGCTGCGCGCCGCCGAAGAGGGCGCGCCGGCCGCGACGATCGCGGTCGTCGGCACCGGCGCCGACGTCGTCTATCCGGCTGGCAATCGGGCGTTGACCGAGCAGATCCGTAGCGGCGGGCTGCTGTTGTCGGAGTTCGCGCTCGGCACGCCGCCGCTCGCGCACAACTTCCCGCGGCGCAACCGCATCATCGCGGCGTTGGCGCGCGGGGTGCTCGTGGTCGAGGCGGCGCTGCGTTCGGGCAGTCTGATCACGGCCCGTCTGGCAGCGGAACTGGGACGCGAGGTGTTCGCGATTCCCGGCTCGATCCATTCGCCCACCGCGAAGGGCTGCCATCGTCTGATCAAGGAGGGCGCGAAGCTGGTCGAAAGCGCGGCCGACATCCTGGACGAGCTGCGGCTGCCGGCGGCGCCGCGCGCGGCCGCACCCGCACCGGCCGCGAGTCAATTGCCGCCGGCGCTGCGTGAAGTGCTCGATCAAATGGGCCACGATCCGGTCGACCTCGACACGCTGGCCGCGCGCAGCGGGCGCGATACCGGGCGCCTGACGGCCGAGCTGCTCGAGCTCGAGCTGGCCCAACATGTTGAACGCCTGCCAGGCAACCGCTACCAGAGGTTGAGGTGACGCTTTGACATGCGCGCAGTCGCGGCGGTACAGTGCCCGCGCATGTTCGACGTGCTCGTCTATCTGTACGAGAACTGCGGCGCCTTCTCGGCCTGCGCCGACGCCGACGCGCTGACCCGCCGGCTGATCGACGCGGGCTTCGACGACGACGAGATCGCGGCCGCGATCGCCTGGCTGCAGGGCTTGGCGCGCAGCGCCGCGGACGCGGCCACGCTCGGTGCCGCCGCGCCCGGCGCGTTTCGCGTCTACGCCGACTTCGAGGCCGATCGGCTCGGCGCCGCGGCGATCGACTTCCTGGTTTTCCTCGAGCGCGCCGGCCAACTGAACCCGGCGCAGCGCGAGATCGTGATCGAACGCGCACTGGCGAGCGGAGAGGCGCCGATCGCGCTCGAGCGCCTGAAGGTGATCGTGCTGATGGTGCTGTGGTGCCAGCAGGCCGAAGTCGACGTGCTGGTGCTCGAAGAGCTGCTCGACGACGGCATGCACCGACTCATTCACTAGCCCGGACATTTCACGAGGTCGCCCCCGAATGGGAGGTTGCGGCAGCTTCGGCGAGGACTTACCACGTCCCAACCGCGGAGCAGTTTGGATCGCCGGCGCTACGCGGGTTTGCGCGGCGCCTGCGGGCGCGGGCTTGCGCTCGACTACTCGCCAAGGCATGCGGGCCTTGGCTGTGGCCGTCGCGCGCGATCCGCATCCCGCATGCATCCGCGCAATCCCCGCGTCCCCCGTGAAATGTCCCGGCTAGCCGACTTGCGCCGCACCCCGGTTTCGTTGTTATTCTGAAAAGAGGCCGCATGATGCGGCCTTGATTTTTTCTTTTGCGGGCACGCATGAGCAAGGCGCTGATCATTGCCGAAAAACCTTCGGTCGCCGCGGACATCGCGCGCGCGCTCGGCGGCTTCACCAAACACGGCGATTACTACGAAAGCGACCGTTACGTCCTGTCGTCGGCGGTCGGCCATCTGCTGGAGCTGAAGGCGCCGGACGAATACGACGTCAAGCGCGGCAAATGGAGCTTCGCGCATCTGCCGGTGATCCCGCCGCACTTCGAGCTGCAGCCGATCGAAAAATCGGAGGCGCGGCTGAAGCTGCTGACCAAACTGATCAAGCGCAAGGACGTGACGATGCTGATCAACGCCTGCGACGCCGGCCGCGAGGGCGAGCTGATCTTCCGTTACATCGTGCAGTACACCAAAGCCAAGCAGCCGATCAGGCGGTTGTGGCTGCAGTCGATGACGCCGGCCGCGATCCGCGAGGCCTTCGAGCAGTTGCGCGCCGACGAAGAGCTGCAACCGCTGGCGGACGCCGCGCGCTGCCGCTCCGAGGCCGACTGGCTGGTCGGCATCAACGGCACGCGTGCGATGACCGCGTTCAACAGCAAGGACGGCGGTTTTTTCCTCACCACCGTCGGGCGCGTGCAGACGCCGACGCTGGCGATCGTGGTCGAGCGCGAGGAAAAGATCCAGCAGTTCGTGCCGCGCGACTACTGGGAGGTGCGCGCCACGTTCCAATGCCGTGCCGGCACCTACGAAGGCCGTTGGTTCGATCCGGACTTCAAGAAGAAGGACGACGATCCGGACGCGCGTGCCGAACGGCTGTGGGACGAGCAGCGCGCGCAGGCGATCGTCGCCGCCTGCCGCGGCAAGACCGGCACCGTCAGCGAAGAAGCGAAGCCCAGTACGCAGGCGGCGCCGCTGCTGTTCGACCTCACCTCGTTGCAGCGCGAGGCCAACGCGCGCTTCGGCTTTTCCGCCAAAACCACGCTGTCATTGGCGCAGGCGCTGTACGAGCGGCACAAGGTGCTGACCTATCCGCGCACCGATTCGCGCGCGCTGCCGGAGGACTATCTGGCGGTGGTGAAGAAGACGATCGACATGGTCGCCGGGCAGCGCGACTACGCGCCGTTCGCGCGCGAGATCCTGAAAAGCGGCTGGGTCAAGCCGAACAAGCGCGTGTTCGACAACAGCAAGGTGTCGGACCACTTCGCGATCATCCCGACGCTGGAGCCGCCGAAGCATTTGTCGGAGGCCGAGCACAAGATCTACGACCTGGTTGTCAAGCGCTTCCTGGCCAACTTCTACCCGGCGGCCGAGTACCTGGTGACCACACGCATCACGACCGTCGAGTCGCACCAGTTCAAGACCGAGGGCCGGGTGCTGGTCGAGCCCGGTTGGCTGGCGATCTACGGCAAGCAGGAACAGCAGGAGCAGGCCTCGCTCGCGCCGGTGCAGCCGAACGAGCGCGTACGCACCGCCGCCTGCGAGGCGGTGGGTCTGCAGACCAAGCCGCCGCCGCGTTTCACGGAAGCGACGCTGCTGTCGGCCATGGAAGGCGCCGGCAAGCTGGTGGAGGACGACGACTTGCGCGCGGCGATGGCCGGCAAAGGACTCGGCACGCCCGCCACGCGGGCGCAGATCATCGAAGGGCTGATCGCCGAAAACTATCTGGTGCGCGACGGCAAGGAACTGCATCCAACCGCCAAGGCGTTTCAGTTGCTGCGCGCGTTGCGCGGCTTCGGCGTGGACGACCTGGACGCGCCGGAACTGACCGGCGAGTGGGAGTACAAGCTGGCGCAGATGGAGCGCGGCAAGCTGAAGCGCGAGGCGTTCATGCGCGAGATCGCGCGCATGGCGAAAGACATCGTCGAGCGCATCCGCCGCGGCGCCGCCACCGGCGAGGTGCCGGGCGATTACGCGAAACTGAAAACACCCTGTCCGAACTGCGGCGGCCGCGTGGTCGAGAACTACCGCCGCTTCGCCTGCACCAAGTGCGATTTTTCGATCTCCAAGCATCCGGGCGGCCGCTTCTTCGAGATCGACGAAGTCGAGCAATTGCTGCGCGACAAGCAGATCGGCCCGCTGACCGGCTTTCGCAGCCGGCTCGGGCGGCCGTTCGCCGCCGTGCTGAAACTGACGCCCGAGCACAAGCTGGAGTTCGACTTCGGCAACGCGCCGCTGGAAGACGAAGGGGCCGAGCAAGTCGATTTCTCCGGCGCCACACCGCTTGCGCCCTGTCCGAAGTGCGGCGCGAACGTCTACGAGCAACCGATGGCCTACGTGTGCGAGAAGGCGGTCGGCGCCGCGCGCACCTGCGATTTCCGCTCCGGCAAGGTGATCCTGCAGCAGCCGGTGGAGGTCGAGCAGATGAAAAAGCTGCTGACCGAGGGCCGCACCGACTTGCTGCGCGGTTTCGTCTCCAACCGCACGCGCCGCAAGTTCGCCGCGTTCCTGGTCAGAAAGCCGGACGGCACGATCGGCTTCGAGTTCGAGGCGCGCGGACAGAAGGCGCCCGCCGTGCCGGCCGAGGCTCCGTCCACCGCCGCCGCGCCGGCAAAGGCTGCGGCCAAACGCCGCGCCAAGCC
>DATLZG010000483.1:0-16824 GCA_035574095.1 Burkholderiaceae bacterium
CCAGTCACTGCACGACTACCTCGCTCTGCGCTACGTGCCCGCGCCCGGGACGATCTGGCGCGGCATTCGCAAACTGTTGCCCGGACACCGCCTGTCGTATGACTTGCGCAGCAACGAGTGGGAAGTCGAGCGGTACTGGTCGATTCGATTCAACGCCGATCAGGTTGACCGGAGGCGCGACTACGAGCGGGAGTTCCGCGATCGTTTTCTCGCCTCCGTTGAGTCCCACTTGGTCACGGCGGATGTCCCGGTCGGGACGCTGCTCAGTGGCGGCATCGATTCGAGCGCCGTGACCGCAGCGATCGCCGAACTGGGCGTGCGCGGGCTCAACACGTTCTCCGTCGCCTTCGAAGAGGGGGGCGCGTTCTCCGAACTGCAGTTCGCCCGTGCCGCTGCGGAGCAGATCGGGGCTCAACATCACGAGGTGGTCATAGGTCGGCGGGAGTTCATCGACTTCCTGCCAGAGTTCGTTTGGTACACGGACGAGCCGCTCGCGGACCTAGCGAGCGTTCCGCTTTACTACGTCGCGCGTCTGGCGAGGCAACACGTCAAGGTCGTGATCTCGGGTGAGGGCGCAGATGAGATTCTCGCCGGGTACGATTTCGAGCGTTACGCGCAGCGCGTCGATCGGCGCGCGCGGCTTTTCCGCCGCACGCCGCGCTGGGCTTTCCGGATCGCGTCCGCCTTCGCCGATGGGCAGCGCGGCGAAATGCTGCGTCGCATGGGCGAGGAGGGGTGGTCCGCGCTCGTCCGCGCGCAGCGACTTAGCGCCACCAGCTACTGGCGCGGTCAGCAGTTGGTCGAGTTGTGGCGTGGACCGCCGGCAAGACCGGTCGAGGATCTGATCGAGCGCTGGTACGACGACGGCAGTTCAACGCACCCGCTCGACATGCTGCAAAACGCCTGGTGCCAGGACTGGTTGGTCGAGGATCTGTTGATGAAGGCCGACAAGATGACAATGGCCAACTCGATCGAACTGCGCGTGCCATACCTGACGCATTCGCTCGTCGAGTGGGCGCAGCGCTTACCGCTGTCGTGGCGCGTCGGCGATCCAACCTCAGGATATTCGTCAAAGCGGATCCTGCGCTCGTTTGCCGCCGGTCGTTTGCCGCGCCAGATCATCGAGCGGCCGAAACAGGGATTCCCGGTACCCGCCTATCGGTGGCTTGCAGGAGAACTCGGCGACTGGGCCGCGCAGCGCTTGGCCGACGAGCATTCGCCTATCTACGAGTGGCTGGCTCGCGAGCCCGCGATGGCGTCCGTCGCCGCCGCCCGTGCCGGTGACGACGACGCGGCACATTGCACATGGGCGCTGCTGGTGCTCGATTACTGGATGCGGCGCTGGCTGTAAGTCGGCTTGCGGTCGCCGCGAGGCTTCACTTGCGGGCGCGACAACTGTAGTTGGCCGTGAAGTGAGTACGCCCTCGACTGAAGCGATCTAGCCAATGTGCAACCGTGTTTGTCACCGGATAGATCGCCTTGCGCAGCACTTGGCGGGCTCGATCGGAGCGAACGAATGTTTCGAAGAACACATTGACGGTGCGAAACAAACCGGCGATCGACCCGCCTTCGGGAACGATCTCGACCGCGGAGAAGTCGGTAAGCAAAACTCTGAGCCCCTCTGGGGTGAAGCTCCATCGATGATCGTGCATCGAGGGGAAGATGGCCGGCGTTGAAAGGTAGAGAGTGCCGCCCGGCTTGAGAACCCGATGGATCTCTCCGATGACGCGAGGCGGTGAGGAGACGTAGTTCAGCACTTGAGTGCAGATGACAAGGTCGAAACTCGCGTCGCGGAAGGGAAGGCTTTCGCCGATACCGACAACCTCGACGAGACCTTCCATGACCGGATCTTAGGCGATGTACAGGGCTTCCCGCCCTTGCAGTAGCGGACGGTAAGGTTGCAGGCGGCCGCCGAGATCCAGCACGGCGAGGGACTGCTGTCCAGGCACCGGCAATTCTTGACACCAGGCCTCGATGATTTCGCGCCTAGCGCGCCGGATAAGGTAGTCGGGGTCGCTGCGATGCGGATCAAATATCTGATGGCTTAGTGCGAGCGCCGCGCCTCGATTGCGGACAAGGCGCGCCGCGACCGTCCGCGAGACGTAGGCGTAACCAGATTGCTCGACACCGGTACGAAAAGAAACTGAAACATGCTCCATGCTCGTTGCAAAGGCTTGCAGGGTTTCCGATCAGCATCTGATCTCTGCCCCGCGCCGCTGCACAACAACTCAAACAAGGTGCGACTCGAAAGTTGGCCGAACGTTACGACGGGAGGGTCAGGCGAAGCGAGCATCCTGCTCGCGACGCAGCGCGTCACACAGACGCCCCTTGGGCAGATCGACGTCGTCGTAGGTTATCGCCGTGTCTTTGGCGATCGCGCGGCGTAGACGGCAGCCCTCCGCGAGACCCATCGGCAGCAGTCGCTGGGCGCGACTAGTCTCGTAGTTCTCGAGCAGTGCATAGGCCGTGAAGCCACCGATGCCGTCAAGGGTCTCGCCCTCCTTCAGGTCACGCTTGGCGACCGCAACGGAGTCGCACGAAGGAGGGCCAGCCGGTGCAACGGTTGCATCGCCGAACAGGGCGGCGCGCGCGGCGGTGAGCGGAATCTCCAGATGGGGCAGATGGAACGGCGTGTAAAAGACATACAGCGGACCGTCACCCATCTTCAGGTACTTCAGGTAGTCCATTCGCACCGGATCCTCGGTGTGACCGACGACGAAGGCTCCGTTCGCAGGCGCCGCGCCGACCGTGAAGTCGACCATTCCCGTTCCGATCAAGCGTTCGCGGAAAAAGGCGGCCGCTTCGTTAACGTGCGCCAGCGCTGGACCGTACATCCCCCGCTTACCGACTTTGAATCCGGTCGCGTTTGCCAGAACGTTCAACTCCATCGAGAGCTTGGTGCCGTCGGCGAAGTGCGTCATCGTCGTGGGCTTCTGCCGCACGCGCTCGGCAAACTCGCGTTGGGTATCAGGGTTTCGATAGCGATCGTATAGCCCCTTCAGGTTGCCCGCCACGACCGGCTTCAGACCGATCGACCGCACGAAGCGAATCATGTTCATTGCGACACCGGGCTCGTCGCCATCCGAGTTCGAGTAGACGACCCCATTGGCGTCCGCTTTCGCCTTGAGAATTGGGCCGACCGTCGCATCGAGTTCGACGTTCATTACAACGACATGCTTGCGATGCTCTATCGCCTTCAGCACGGTGCGCGCACCCGCCTCGACCGTTCCGGTACATTCGATGACCAAATCGACCCCTTCGGCCGCGCAGAGCAAGCCCGGATCCTCGGCAACGCAGAACCGACCGCTGCGGATCGCATCATCGACCGCCGATGGCGAGTCGACGGTCAAGACTTCCGCGACGCCGGCATCGGCGTACGCCGACCGTGCACCAGCAATCGTTCGGTTTGCGATGGCGACAACTCGCATGCCCGGCACTGCCGTCATGATCTGGTAGGCGATCCGTCGGCCGCTGTAGCCGGCGCCGGCGATCGCGACCCGAATCGGATTGCCCTGGGCGGCGCGTTGCGCGAGCGCCTTATCCACGATGATCATGTTGTGCCCCTAAGGTAAACGGAAGTCGGGCCACGAGCGGTCTTGCTCCGATATCACCAAGGCCGGTCGCGGCCAAGAAATACCAAACGCCGGATCGTCGAACCGCACACCACTCGCCGACGCCGCGTGATATGCGGCACTGGTGTGATAGTAAATCTCGGTGTCGTCGGTGAGCGTCAAATATCCAGTCGCGCAGCCCTCCGGGACATAGAGCGCGAGCTGGTTGTCCTGCGTGAGCTCCACACCGTGCCAGCGTCGAAACGTAGGCGAGTCCGGGCGCAGGTCGACGACGACGTCGAAGATTGCGCCGCGTGGACAGCGGATGATCTTGACTTCGGCGTGAGGCGCCCGTTGAAAATGCAAGCCTCGCAACGTGCCTTGACGAGTGCTGACGCCGATGTTCGTCTGCCGGATGGTCGTGCACAGCCCGTATTTGGACAACTCGTCCGCGCACCACAACCGAGCGAAAAACCCGCGGTGGTCGCGAATACGCTCGGGCTCGATAACGTAGGCGCCCGCAACCCGGGTCTCGTGAAGCAACATGCTTGAATCAACGCCAGCGGTACGTCTCGTCGATTTGCCCCGTCTCGAGCAAATACTTCAATTGCGCAATCCGCTTGTAGCGTGGTCCCTCGTAGTCGTCTTTGTTCAGGCCGATCTGCCGGTATGCGTCGTAGATCGACCGCACACCTCGCTCGGCAGTCCAAGTCGGCATGTAGTCCGGAAAGGCGCGCGCGTACTTCGAGAAGTTAACCTTGTAATTGCGCTTGTCCGGCCCCGCATCGCCGGCAAACTCGATGCGAGAGTTCGGGACCGTGTGCATCACCATGTCGGCAAGCGTCTTGATCTGATAGGTCTCGGCGTTGGCCCCGACGTTGAACGCCTCGTTGTGTATCTTCTCGCGCGGCGCGGCAAGCACGGCGAGTACCGCCCGACATATGTCTTCGATGTGCACGACCGGCCGCCACGGCGTACCGTCGCTTTTCATGCGCACAAGACCGGTTGTATACGCCCACGCGACCAAGTTATTGATGACCAGATCAAAACGAATGCGCGGAGACACTCCGTACGCTGTCGCGTTGCGCATGAATACCGGGCTGAACCCATTGCCGGCCAGTTCGCGCACATCGCGTTCCACCAGGACTTTCGAGATCGCGTATGGCGTCACCGGATTGAACTCGGCCGTCTCGTCCAGCACATCGTCCCCTGCGGCACCGTACATGCTGCAGGACGAGGCAAAAACAAAGCGAGGAATCCCCAGGTCTTTTGCCATCGCGGCCAGTCTGACCGAAGCCTTGTGGTTGATCTCATACGTCATGTCGGGATTTAGGTCGCCGAGCACATCGTTCGAAAGCGCCGCCAAATGAACGATGGCATCGGCGCCCGCAAGGTCGGGTTTTTCGACATCGCGGATGTCCTTGATGATCTCGTCGACCGGTGCGGGCGCAGTACCGTAGGTGCTGTTACGAAACAGGTCGCTGTCGATGCCGCGAACTTTGTGTCCTGCTGCCCGAAGCATCGGGACCAAGATCGTGCCGATAAAGCCTTTGTGGCCGGTGACGATGACGTTCATTCAACCCTTCCCTGCATCAGTCAAGACGTTCAATTCGCGGTTCCGCATGCTCCGAACCTTCTCAGGCGGAGACAAATACCGCTCGATGGGCGCGCTCCTCAATGCGAGCCCCACCAGAGCAACGATGACTGCGCTGTGCGTCAGTCACTTCCTCATGGTTTAGTCGCCGCCGAAGCGCGGCGACGGTTCTCCCACACCATCCATGGACAGTCGCCGCGTGCTTCCATCCGGTCGAACGCAATCTTGTCCTTGAACGTGTCCATCGATTGCCAGAAGCCGTCGTAACGGAAGCTTGCGAGCAAGCGGCGTTCGAGCAATCGCCGGAACGGTTGCTCGACAAGTTCTTCGCCTTCGTTGATGTAGTCGAATATGTCGCGGCGGAAAACGAAGAAGCCGCCATTGATGACGAACTGGTCGCTGCGCACTGGGCCCAGCGCGGTGACGTAGCCGTCCGGTGTGGACTCGACCGAGTGGAAACTGAGCCATGACCGAACGGCCGCAAAGCTTGCGACCACGTTCTTCCTCTGGAAATCCGCTATCAGTTCATCCAGAGGCAGATCCGAAAGTCCGTCCGAATAGTTGGCGAGGAACATCGGTTCGTTCTCGACGTACCTGCGCACTCGGAGCAGCCTTTGGCCGATGTTGGAATGCAGGCCGGTGTCCACGAACGTGATTCGCCAATCCTCGATGTCGCTCGACTCCAGTTCAATCTTGCGTCCGCCCTCGGAGAGCGTGAAGTCGTTCGACATGCATTCCTTGTAGTTCAGAAAGTACTCACGGATCATGTCGCCGCGATATCCGAGCGCGAGGATGAACTCCTTGTGCCCGAAGTGCGCGTAGTACCGCATCAAATGCCAGATGATCGGGCGGTAGCCGATGTTGACCAGCGGCTTCGGAATCGTGTCCGAGTGTTCGCGTAGCCGGGTGCCCAAACCCCCGCAAAACAAGACGACCTTCATGACTGCTGCCCGCTTGCACTAGTCGGGCGACTCGGTACTTGCATGGCACCTCACTTGGGTCTCCGGGAGCGCGCCGCCTCAGCAGCGACGCGGTGCCAAGTCTACAGGTATCACTGGAAATTGGTATTGCGGAGCAGGCGTGGATTTTCCCGTGGACTTGGGCTCTTCGCGTTGGTTCAGGGACGCAATGTGAGCTTGCGCGCGAAGAATGCTTCTGCAAAGCCGCCCGGCGATTGGCATTCGATGCCGCGCAGGCGCATCAGCCCGCGGAAGGTATCCGCGGTGAACCACGGTTTGTTGACTTGCGACGGAAAGCAGCGCAGCAGCGTCTCAACCTTACGGGCGACCAGGGTTTCGTCCAACGGAACGTAGACGTTCGGCCGCCCAAGGTCGCCGTCGTACTTCGGAATCTCGTACTCGAGCACCCAATGATTGCGAAAGACGCTACCGGTCAACTCCGCCAGGGTTCGGTGGTCCTGATGTAAGTCGTCGCGGCAATGCGTGAAGATTAGGTCCGGGTTCGATCGGCGCCCGATCGACTCCAAGTGTTCTTTGATTTGCGACCACTGTGCGGGAAAGTGGCTGTTGCGGAAGGCGGCGAACTCCGAGTGCCAGCGAACCGATGATCCTAAGAACTCCTGCAAGGCACGCTGAGATTCGGCATCGCGCCCCTCTTCCGAGGTGAAAACGGCGATCGTCAATTGAACGTCCGGACGAGCGCGCGCCAGAGCGAGCAGCGTCGCACCGCAGCCGATTTCGACATCATCGCAATGTGCGCCGATGCAAAGCACCTGGCGCAGCGATGGCGGAAAGCCGAGGCTCAGCACATTCCCTCCGCTGTCGTCCTACGCGCTGCGCGCGGTACCGGCGGCATACCTGTCGGCGCGAGGCTCATCTGGGTGCAGGAGAAACGACGCCGATCGCCTCGCCGAGATCACGAATGAGCTTCGGGCCAGCCCAGTAGAGCATCTTTGCCAAGTAGCCGGCCAGTGCTAACCGTTCTTTCGCGGATAGTTTGGCTTTCGCAAGCAATGACCAGAACCCGGCGTGCAGCATCCACACTTGCAACCGCATCGGTGCCTTGCGGCCCGGCACGTAGAAATTCCGGAGCTGTTCGGTGGTCATCAGCTCGGTCGCCGCGGCCTGCTCGAAGCGGCGATAAAACAACGGCTCGCTCAGTTGAAGAAACTTACCCGCGAGCGCCAACTGCGCCACCATGACGTTGTCGGACGAGTAGTAGCTGCGCAAGGGCATCGTCGCACGCAACGCCTCCGTGCGGATCAACCCATGCATCGCGTTGTTGATCTTTATGCGGGCGAGCAATGTTTTAAAGCGCTCGACGGGGGACTCGGCGTCGATAGTCATCGGATCGTCGACCTCGCGGAAGTGACTCGGATCGCCCGCGAAGTAACGAGCGCGCGCACAGCAAAGCACGACATCGGGTCGCGCGTCGAGCACGGCGACCGCTTTTTCGATATAGCTGGGCGCAATGTAGTCGTTCGACGAGGTCCACATGAAGTACGGACATCGCGCCAACGTCAGCGTATACGTGAAGTTGCCGTTCGCTCCGATATTCACCGGATTGCGATAGAAACGGATGCGCGCATCCCGAGCGGCATAATCGGCACAAATCGCCGCCGACTCATCTGTGGAAGCGTTGTCGGCGATGATGAGCTCGAAGTCTGAGAAAGTCTGCGCCAAAACCCCATTCAGCGCCGTACGAAGGTACGGCGCGGCGTTGTAAACAGGCATTCCGATGCTCACGCGCATGACCACTCAGTTCCCCGTCGCATAACCGAACCGTTCTGCCGCCGCCGCCGGATTTTAGAGTGAAGCTTGCCCGTAGGCTCGTTCTGGAGAAGCCGCAATCCGCGCTCGTCGCTGCCCGCTGCGATGGGTCGAGTGCGAACCCACGTCGCGATCCCGCCGCGCGGAGCGACGAAGCGGCCCTCACTGCTGCACGGGGAGCGGCAAGGCCGAGGCGCTGGGGTGGCATGCCCGGGCAGAGTCGAAAGCTGCGAGTGCATCGAGGTAATCGAGCAGCAAGTGAGTGAAAGGGCTTTGATCTGCGTGGTCCAAGTGCATAGAGTCGGCCAGCTGCAGACCGAGGGTATCAATTGCCGTTGTGAGATCGAGCCCGTACGCACCGACAGCCTTCAGGACATGTGACCAGTAGCTGGCGGATCCGAACGCTTGCTGGTGGTACTGTAGGGGGGCGCCTTGGGCGGGCATTTTCACAAGAACGACGCAGCCTCCTCGAGCGTGAACAGCGGCCACCGCCGAGACGAGGCGGGACAGCGTGCGCGGCCACTCTTTGTCGACAATCGAGTCGAGTTGGCGATACCGCGACGCCAGCTCGGCGCGTCGATTCTGCTCGATCCACTCGACGTTCGCGAGCGCATAGTCGGCGTCGTGCTGGCGCGTTTCTCGTACGGTCAGGTACAACGCTGCAGCAGGCAGTCGACCTCGCGCCAGCAAGTTGCGCACGATCTGGTTGACGCCGTAATTGGCGTGACGAGTGACCAACCAGGGTTCTACGAGACCCGCCAGCGCGAGGTTCCAACTCTGGTCAATCGTCCAGCGTGTTCGGTAGTAGGCGAGGTAGCCGGCTTGCTCGCCGTCTCGCGGCGGTAAGAGACTGTCCGGATCGAACTCGAGAAGGAGAAGGCCGCCGAATCGGCTGTGGTAGGCGAAGTCTTCCAGTGTTGCCAACGGACCGCGCGCCGCAATCGCGAGTTGCGCGACCGGTACCTCAGGGTGGCGCTGCGAGAAGGTCTCAAGGGAAAGATTGAAAAGAGCACGGGATGCGCCGAGGATTGCCGTTCGGCGCGGATGCTCGGACCGCTCTATGCGTTCGCGCAACATGGCCCAACGCGCGGGGCTTTCGACGTAGCTTGCCCTCGCTCCGCCGATCCGCCAGCCGAGTTCGACGGCCGCCAGCAACGACAACGACAACGCCGCTGCCAGCGTCACCGCAACAACGCCGTTGCCGTGGTCTTGCGGTACCCGCTCAGAACTGAAAGTAGATGAATGCACGATCCTCGCCGGGTGAAAGAAAGATCGCGAGAAGCATCAACGCAAGAACCGGAACTCGCACCCAGACCGGGATTCGGGACGTGACGTGCTCGAGGGTCGAGTCGCGCAGCATCCAATGCGCGGTGAGAAGACCGGCCATAACGGTCGCGGTTATCAGGACATCGGCCTGCGAAACGAAAACTTGGCGTTCTGCGTCGGGCAGGAGGCCGCGCAGAATGTCAAGCGAGCGTTGCAGTGACGGAGCGCGGAAGAAAACCCACGCGAAACACACGCCGCCGAACGTGAGGGCGCAAAGAGCGACGCGAGCCAGCCAAGTGCGCCAAATGTGCCAGGCACCGAGCGCGCGGTTCAGAACGCGTTCAGCGATCAGGTAAAGGCCGTGTAAGCCGCCCCAGATGACGAAGTTCCAACTCGCCCCGTGCCACAGGCCGCCCAACAGCATGGTCAGCATCAAGTTGCGATAGGTCGTCAGCGCCGCCCCTCGATTTCCGCCCAGCGACACGTAAAGATAGTCGCGCAGCCAACTCGACAGAGAAATGTGCCACCGCCTCCAAAAATCGGAGAAGCCTATCGCGGCGTACGGGAAGCGGAAGTTGTCCGGCAGCCAGAACCCGAGAACCATGCTCGCGCCGATGGCGATTGTCGAGTATCCCGCGAAGTCACAGAAAATCTGACCGGCAAACGCCAATGTCGCGGTTCCAGATGCCAGCGGCGAGGGCGTCAGATCAGAGTCGTAGACGGCCTCCACAATCGGGGCTAACAGCCCGTCAGCGAGTACGACTTTCTCGAACAGGCCAAGAACCATCAAGCTAAGGCCCCACCCGACCTGGGCGTGCGTCGCAACAGGCTCGGTCGCCGTCTGCGGCAGAAAGTCGCTCGCGCGAACGATCGGTCCGGCGACTAACTGAGGAAAGAACGTAACGAACAACGCGAAGTCCAGGAAGGAAGAGCAGGGCTGAACGCGCTGGCGGTACACGTCGATCGTGTATGAGAGCGTCTGAAATGTATAAAAGGAAATGCCAACGGGCAGCACGATGTTCAGCGGCGGCGGCTGGTAGTCAATGCCGAGCCGAGCGAGAAGCAGCGTGACGTTCTCAAGTACAAATCCGCCGTACTTGAAGAAGGCCAGAAGACCAAGATTTACCAGCAGACTGCCGCACAGAAGCGCTTTACGGCTTGGCTGATGTTCGGTTGCCGCGAGCCGGCGGGCGAGCCACCAGTCGACTGCAGTGGAGAACCAAAGCAGCAGCACGAAAGGAGGGTTCCAGACCGCGTAGAAGACATAACTCGAAACGAGGAGAAAAGCCTTCTTCGTCCGCCAGCTGGCATGCGTTCGCATGCCGACCACGACCAGAGTGAAGAAGATCAAGAACGTGTACGAGTTGAAGACCACGGGTTCGAAGTGTGAGGGCGTGCATCCATGAGTCCGGCGCTGCGCATTTGATTGGGCGGAGTGCGCCCTCTAAAGGTCCGGTTTCCGGAACCTCGCCGTTGACGAACATGAGCACCGTGGTCGGATAGTAGGCGCGACAGGAATCCGCTGGCGGAGAGATTCCCAGGCCGCGCCGGCCGAACGACGACACGCCGTGCTTTGGCGCTTCGCTGCTCGCGTTGGTCTACCACTCGTATTCAGAGGGTTGGCAGCGTACCAAAAAAATGGTAGCGTGTTTTTGTTATTCGGACGAGCGGGCTCGATTCGTGATCCGGGGTCACGGTTAATCGGCAAAAGAAGATTCACCGATCTCGTGTCGAAGATTCGGCACGAGGACCCGCGGAGCCCGGCAGTACTGTCCCGCAGCGGGGTGCCTGACCGGGCGTAGGTCGAGCGGCGCAGGGTTTCTTCCGGAGAGAGGGGATGTTCACGGTCTTTCGTCATCACGTGCCCGTTGGAACGGTTGTCCAGCTGGCCGCCGACACGGCGCTCTTTTTCGGCGCGGTGCTGTTGGCCGTGTTCGTCCAGTTCACGCCCTATGGCGCGGACGTCTCGGACTCTTTGGTGCCGGCGGCGGTGTTCGCGGTCTTGATGACCGGCCTGAGCACCGTGTTCGGTCTGTACCGCCGGGACCTTGCGACGACGTTGCCTCAGACCGCTTACCGGGCACTGCTCGCACTGCTGTTGGGCTTGCCGCTCGCGTACTTCATCCTCGCAGCGATGCCCAGCGGGGCCGCCGTGCGCGGAGTGCTTGGCTACGCCCTGCTGTACGCGTTCTGCGGTGTCGTGCTGCTGCGCCAGTCGGCCCATGCGCTCGTTGGCCTCGGCATCGGTGCTAAGCGGGTGCTGATCGTGGGCACTGGAGCGGAAGCTGTCACGGTGGAGAGGAGCCTGCAGACGCTGCAGTATCCGCGCATCGACGTCGTGGGCTTTTACCAGACGTCCGCGGCGCAGACGTCGAAGGTCGATGGCGATCGGCTGATCCCGCGCTCGATTTCGTTGACCGAGGTCGTGCAGCGGCTCGATATCAAGGAAGTGATCGTCGCCGTGCGCGAGCAGCGCGGCGGAGTACTGCCGCTGCGCGAGCTGCTCGACTGCAGGGTGCGCGGCATCCCGGTCACTGACCTGTCGGCGTTCTACGAGAAGGTGCGCGGCGAAGTCCCGATCGAAACGCTGAAGGCGAGTTGGCTGATCTACGGCAGCGGCTTCGAGCAGGGCAACGTGCGCACGCTGATCAAGCGCGCGTTCGATTTGGCGGCCTCGCTGGTGCTGTTCGTGGCCACCCTGCCGCTGATGATCGTAACCGCGCTGGCGATCAAGTTGGAGAGCCCGGGTCCGGTGATCTACCGGCAGGTGCGCACCGGCCGCGCCGGCCGCCCGTTCACCGTGCTGAAGTTCCGAAGCATGCGCGTTGACGCCGAGCGGGACGGTGTGCCGGTTTGGGCGAAGGCGCGCGACGACCGCGTCACTCGCGTCGGGCGCGTGATCCGCAAGCTGCGTATCGACGAGCTGCCGCAGCTGATCAACGTGCTGCGTGGCGAAATGAGCTTTGTCGGGCCGCGGCCCGAGCGCCCGGAGTTCGTAGCCAAGCTCAAGGAGCAGATCCCGTTCTACGATCTGCGGCACAGCGTCAAACCGGGACTGACCGGCTGGGCGCAGGTGCGGTATTCCTATGGCGCGTCGGTCGAAGACGCGCGCACGAAGCTGCAGTTCGATCTGTACTACGTGAAGAACCACTCGCTGTTTCTCGACATCCTGATCTTGTTCGAAACCGCGCGCGTGATTCTGTTCCGGGAAGGCGCGCATTGACACGGCGGTGAGCAAGCCCTGGTACCTGGAGCCCGCGGCATGGTCCTACGGGGTCGCTGCGTTCGCCTTCTGCGTGTTCGCGATCCAGTTGTTCGTCGGGCGGCGCGGGCACGGGCGCGCAACGCTGCTGCTCGTCGCCGTCGTTTTCAGCGTCGCGTGGGCGGCGGCAGCGGCGGCGTTCAGCCTGCTGGGTGATTCCCTTTCGTGGCGCGCCGCGCACGTGCTCGATGCGGTGCGCCTCGGCGCGGTGCTCGGTTTCGTCGTGTCCGTCGCGACGCGTTCGGCTGCGGCCGGCGCCGATGGGCGGGTTGAAAGATCCGCCGGCATCCAGTACGCGGCGCTGGCGGCACTGACCGCGCTGACGGTGTTCTTCGCCGAACCGCCGCCGGTCCCGCTGCCGGGCCACGGGGCGGCGACGAGCCTCGCGTTCGGGGTGCTGCTGCTGCGTTCGGTCGTCGGCCTCGCGCTCGTCGAGCAGTTGTACCGTGGCACGCAGCCCGCCTGGCGTTGGAACATTCGGCCGCTGTGCCTCGGTCTCGGTGGCGCGCTGATCTACGACCTCGTGCTCTTCTCCGACGCGCTGCTGTATCGCGGCATGGATCCGTACTTGTGGGCCGGGCGGGGCTTCGTGAACGCGCTGGTGATCCCGCTGCTCGGCCTGGCGGCGGCGCGCAACCGCGAGTGGAACCTCGCTGTGACCGTGTCGCGCTCGCTGATCACCGGGTCGACGGCGCTGATGGCCTCCGGCGCTTACCTGCTCGCGATCGCCGTCGCTGGCTATTACGTGCGGTACTTCGGCGGCACCTGGGGACGGGCGCTTCAGATCGTGCTGACGTTTGCCGCGCTGCTGCTGTTCGGGCTGGTCGCCCTCTCCGGGACGTTTCGCTCGAAATTGCGCGTTTTCGTCGGCAAGCACCTTCTTCCGTATCGCTACGACTACCGCGAAGAGTGGCTCAAGTTCACGCGCGTGCTCTCGGAAGCGACGTTCAGCACCGCGCCGGTGCTGTCCATTCAGGCGCTTGCGGAGCTGGTCGAAAGCCCCGCTGGGGCACTGTGGCTGAAGCAGGAGGAGGCAGCCTATGCGCCCGCCGCCAACTTCAACATGGCATCGGCCACCGCGGTCGAGCCCACGGATGGCTCACTGGCCGCTTTCCTCGGCCGCACCGGCTGGGTCATCGACCTCGACGAACTGCGCGCGAAGCCGTCCGCCTACGCCGGCTTCATGCCGCCGGACTGGCTGCAGGCGTTGCCGAACGCATGGCTCGTGATCCCCCTTCCGGTCGGCGAAACGCTCGCCGGATTCGTGGTTCTCGCGCGACCGCGCGTGCGGGTCGATCTGAACTGGGAAGTGCTCGACTTGCTGAAAACGGCGGGCCGCCAGGCCGCGAGCTATTTGACGATGCTGCAAACGAGCGAGGCGCTGCTCGAGGCGCGCAAGTTCGACGCTTTCAACCGCATGTCCGCGTTTGTCGTGCACGACCTGAAGAACCTGGTCGCACAACTCCAGTTGCTGCTGAAGAACGCCGAGCGGCACCGCGACAACCCGGACTTTCAGCGTGACATGCTGGGCACGATTCAGCACGTCGTCGGCCGCATGAACCAGTTGATGGCACAGTTGCGTGCCGGCGGCACGCCGATCGAAAGCCCGCAGCCGGTCGACCTGTCCACCGTCGTGCGGCGCGCTCTCGCCGTGCGCGCCGCCGACCGCGTAGAGTTGGATCTCGACCTCGGCGTGACCGTGCGCGGCCACCCGGAGCGGCTGGAGCGCGTGGTCGGCCATCTGGTGCAGAACGCGTTCGATGCGGTCGGCGATAATCCGCGCGTTCGCGTGCGCGTGTTTCGAGAGGGTGAAGAGGGGGTCGTCGAGGTCGGCGACAACGGCGTGGGCATGACGCCGGAATTCGTTCGCGAACGGCTGTTCCGACCGTTTCAGACCACCAAAAAGATGGGCATGGGCATCGGCGCGTACGAAAGCCAGCAGTACGTGAGCGCGCTGGGTGGGCGGATCACCGTCGACAGCGCGGTCGGCCGCGGAACGACGGTGCGCGTGCGGCTGCCGCTGGCGCAGGGCGAGCAGGCGGTGGCGGCGCTGCGCCGGGAGGCGGCATGACGGAGAAGCGGCGGCCGCTGCTGGTCGTCGAGGACGACCCGGCGCTGCAAACGCAGATGAAGTGGTCGCTCGATGCCTACGACGTCGCGCTGGCGTCGAACGGTGACGAGGCGCTCGCACAAGTGCGGCGCGTCGAACCTGCGGTGGTGACGCTGGATCTGGGCTTGCCGCCGGCGCCCGACGACCCGAGCGCTGGCTTCGAGACGCTGCAACGGATTCTGTCCGACGCTCCTGATACCAAGGTCATCGTGCTCACCGGACAGAACGATCGCGCCAACGCGCTGCGGGCCGTGGCGATGGGCGCGTACGACTTTCTGACCAAACCGTTCGATCCCGAGGTGCTGGCGCTGACGATCGAGCGCGCGTTTCGTCTGCACGAACTGCAGGAGGAAAACCGCCGCTTGCAGGCGGGGCGGATGGCGCCGTCGCTCGGCGGCATTCTGACCCGCGACCCGGAGATGATGCGTCTGTGCCGGATGGTCGAGAAAGTGGCGCCGACCAATGCGACGCTGTTGATTCACGGCGAATCCGGCACCGGCAAGGAGTTGCTCGCCCGCGGCGCGCACGAGGCTTCGCCGCGCCGCAGCCAGCGCTTCGTCGCCATCAACTGTGCGGCCATTCCGGAGAACCTGCTCGAAAGCGAGCTGTTCGGCTACGAGAAGGGCGCGTTCACCGGGGCGGCGAAGCAAACCCCTGGGAAGATCGAGGTCGCGCACAAGGGCACGCTGTTTCTGGACGAGATCGGCGATCTGCCGCTCGCGCTGCAGGCGAAGCTGCTGCGCTTCCTGCAGGAGCGACGCATCGAGCGCCTCGGCGGGCGCGACGAAATCGCGGTCGACGTACGAGTCGTGTGCGCCACGCACCGCAACCTGAAGACGCTGATCGGCGAGGGGCGCTTTCGCGAGGACCTGTACTACCGGCTGGCGGAGATCGTGATCGACGTGCCGCCGTTGCGCGCGCGCGCGGGCGACGCCAGCCTGCTCGCGCACGCGTTCGTGCACCGGTTCGCGACGGAGATGAAGCGCGGCGCGCTGACGCTCGCGCCCGACGCGATCGAAGCGATCGAACGCCACCGCTGGCCCGGCAACGTGCGCGAACTGGAAAACCTGATCAAGCGCGCGGTCATCATGACCGAAGGCAACGCGTTGCATGCCGCCGACCTCGGCCTGGCCGGCGAGGAGGCGGGCGAAAATCTGAATCTGCGTGCGGTGCGCGACGAAGCCGAGCGCCAGGCGGTGCTCAAAGCGCTGGGGCGCACCAACAACAATCTGAGTCGCGCGGCCGATCTGCTGGGCGTGAGCCGGCCGACGCTGTACGACCTGATGCACCGCTTCGGGCTGAAGTAGGACTAAGCGCCAGAGAGATCCGATCGATGCAGAACCGAGTTATCGCGCGGCGTGCGCTGCGGTTTGTGGCCTGCCTTGCCTCCGCCGCGCTGTTGACCTCCTGCGGCAAGGAGGGCCCCGATGCCCTAATCGCTTCCGCGAAGGACTACGCGGCCAAGGGCGACCACAACGCGGCCGTGATTCAGTTGAAAAACGCGCTGGTGCAGGCGCCGGACAACGGCGAGGCGCGCCTGCTGCTCGGACGGGAGCTGCTCGAAGTGCGCGATCCCGCCAGCGCGGAGAAGGAGTTGCGCCGCGCGCTGCAGGCGAAGCAGCCCGAAGCGCTGGTCGCACCGCTGCTGGCGCGCAGCCTGTTCGAGATGCGCGAGTTCGATGCGCTGCTCAAGGAGTTCGCCGCGCGTCGTTTCGACGATGCCGCGACGGACGCCCGCGTGCGCACGTATGTCGGCGAGGCGTACCTCGCGCGTGGCAAGCCGGCCGAGGCCGCCGCTGCCTTCTCCGCCGCGCTGCAAGCCGTACCCGGGTTTGCGCCGGCGCGGCTCGGCGCCGGGCGTCTCGCGCTCGGCGAGGGACGCCTCGACGATGCGCTGAAGCTTGCCGACCGCGTAATCGCTGCGGCGCCGCGCGAAGCCGAAGCCTATCTGCTGAAAGCGGACGTGCAGTTGGCGCACGGCGATCGCGCGGCGGCGAAGAACACGCTGGCGGCCGCGCTGCAGGCGGATGAGGCTGCGCTGCCGGCGCACTTCGCGCTCGTGTCGCTGGCGCTCGACGAGGGTGCGCTCGAGCGCGCGGCCGCGCAACTGGAAGCGGCGCGCAAGGTGGCGCGCGGCGATCTGCGCCTGGCCTACTTCGACGGCTTGCTCGCGTTTCGCCGCGGCGAGATCGCCCGCGCGCGCGAGCACGCGCTGCAGGTGCTGAAGCGCGTGCCCGAGCATGTGCCGAGCCTGGTGCTCGCCGGTGCGGTCGAACTGCAAGCGGGCCAGGCGACTATCGCGGAAGACTACC
>DATLZG010000484.1:0-4254 GCA_035574095.1 Burkholderiaceae bacterium
CGGCTGCGCCAGCGGATCGCCGCCGTTAAATGCGGTGATGCGGCCGCCGGCGGCTTCCACCACCGGCACGATGGCCGCCACGTCCCAATACGCGAGCGTGGGGTCGAGCATCAGGTCGGCGCCGCCGGTGGCGAGCGCGAAATAGCCGAAGCAGTCGCCCCAGGTGCGATACAGCCTGGCGCGCGCGATCAGCGCTTCGATCGCGGCACCGCCCGCTTGCTCGCCGCTGCTCCAGTGCGAGGTGGTCAACACGGTCGCGTCGGCGAGCCGCGCGCAGGCGCGCACGCGCGCGGGGCGCTCGCTGCCGCCGGGCCCGTACAGCGTGCAGCGCTGGCCGCCGCCGATGACCGCGACGTTGGCGGCCGGGTGGGCGATCGCGCCGAGGATCGGACGGAAGCCGGCGCCGTCGTCGCGCTCCAGCGCCACGAGCGTGCCGAACAGAAAGCAGTTGCTGATGAACGCGCGCGTGCCGTCCACCGGATCGAGCACCCAGCGGTAAGCGCGCCCTTCCTTGGCGCCGAACTCCTCGCCGAGGATCGCGTGTTCGGGATAGCGGGCCTCGATCAATCGCCGCATCGCTTCCTCCGCGCCGCGGTCGGCCTGCGTGACCGGCGAGGCGTCGGCCTTGCTCGCGACCGCGGCGCCGGCCAGGAAGTAAGGCCGTATCGCATCGGCCGCCGCATCGATCAGCGTGCGCAGAAACGGCACGAACTCGCGTTCCTCCGCCGTACCCGGCGCAGCTGCGTATTTGACCGGCTCGCTCATGCGGTGCAGATACCGGCGGCGATGTCGAGGAAATGGCGCAGCGACGGCGTGCGGCGGCCGGCGACCTTGGCGGCGTCGTCCCAGCAACGCAGCCGCACCGCGTCGGCGGCATGAGGCTGTTCGATGAAAGCCTGCGCCTGCGCGTCGTCGAAGACGCCGCCTTGCAAGGCCAGGCTGCGCTTCGAGTCTGCCGACAGGGCCGCGCGATACGCCGGCCCGTCGAGCACACCGTCGCCGCGCGCGCACAGATAGCGCTTCGCATCGACATGCAAGCGGATCGGCGCCAGCACCGCCGCGGAAAACAGCCGCCGCAGCCGCGGGATGGCGATGTACTCGTGGCGGTCGTCGATGCCGCGCAACGTGGGCGTCTCGCCCTGGTCGTTGAGCAGATGGCCGAGGTCGTGCAACAAGCAGGCGGTGATCAGCTCCGCAGAGGCGCCCGCCTCCTCCGCCAAAGCCGCCGTTTGCAGCGCATGCTCCAGTTGCGTGACCGGCTCGCCGCTGTACATGCGGTGCCCCAGCGCGGCGAACAGCCGCTCGATGTCGGCCAGCGTCATACGCCCGGCGACCGCGCCTGTTCGCTGCCGATCAGGGACGTCGCTGGCTGCACGACGCGCGTACGCGCGAGCACGCCGGCGGACTCCAGGATCGGATAGGCGACCGAGCAGAACAGCGAGTTGATGCGCTTGAAGTCCGCCAGCAAATCGAGGTGCAGCGAGCTGGTTTCGATCGACTGCGGCGTGTTGTCCGACAGCCGCTGCAGGTGGTTGTCGGCGTACGCCATCTCCAGATCGCGGAACGCCGCCTTCTGCGCGATCAACTGCTGCGCGCTCTTCAGGTCGCCGTTCAGGAACACCGCCACCGCGAGTTTCAGATTGGCGATCAGATGGCGATGCAGATCCTCGATCTCGGCCATGCCGGTGGCGGAGAACGACAGGTTGTGGCGGATCTTCTTCGACACCACGTCGTCCAGCACGCGTTCGATGATGTCGCCGGCGTGCTCCATGTTGATCGTGAATTGAATGATGTCGGCCCAGCGCTGCGATTCGCGCGCCTCCAGCGCCTCGCGGCTGACCTGCGTCAGGTACAGCTTGATCGCGGTGTACAGACGGTCGATCTCGTCGTCGCGCTTGCGCAGCGCCTGCGCCAGTTGCAGGTCGTTGGTGCGCAGCACTTCGAGCAGTCCGACCAGCATCTCCTGCACGATGTCGGCCAGCCGGATCGCTTCGCGCGCGGCGTTGCCGATCGCCAGCGCCGGTGTGGCGAGCGCCAGCGGATCGAGATGGCGCGGCTGTCCCGGCAGTTCGGTCGCCGGCGGCGCCGGCAGCCAACGCTCGACCAGGCGGCCGAGCGGCCCCACGAAGGGCAGGAAGGTCGCCGCCAGCAATACGTTGAACGCGAGGTGGAAGTTCACGACCGCGCGCTGCGGGTCGGCTCCGAGGTAGTGGATCCACGGCAGCGCCAGCGGCAGCAAGGCGAGCGCCAGCGCACAGCCGATCGCCTTCGCGATCAGGTTGCCGAGCGGCACCCGCCGCGTGACCGGATCGGAGTTCAGCGTCGTCAGCACCGCCAGCAGCCCGCTGCCCAGGTTGGCACCGAGCACGACCGCCAGCGCCACCGGCGCGGCGATCACGTGCGAGGCCGCCAGCGCCGCGGTCAGCAGCACCACCGCCAGGCTCGAATAGCAAAGCACCGCGAGCAGTGCGCCGAGCAGCAGATCGAGGACCGGGTCGCCGGAGAGCTGCGCGAACAGCACCTTGACGCCGGCCGCCTGGGTCAGCGGCGCGGTGGCGGCGACGATCAGTTGCAGCGCCATGATCATCACGCCCAGCCCGAGCGCGATGCGGCCGATCTGCCCGGCCCGTTCGTTGCGCCGGGACAGGAACACGATCACGCCGACGACGATCAGCAGCGGCGCCAGCCACGACAGGTCCAGCGAAAAGACCTGCACCATCAGCGCGGTGCCGACGTCCGCGCCGAGGATCACCGCCAGCGCCGCCGTGGTGCCGATCAGGTTCTGCGCGACGAACGACGCGGTCAGCAGCGCGGTGGCGGTGGAGCTTTGCAGCAGGCCGGTCACGCCGATGCCGGCCAGGAACGCCCCGCTGCGGCTGCCGACGCTGCGGCGCAGAAGCTGCCGCAGATTGGCGCCGAACACGCGCAGCACGCCGGTGCGCACGATGTGCGTGCCCCAGACGAGCATCGCGATCGCGGCCAGCAGATTGAGCAGCGTCTGCACTTCGATTTCAGCGCGTGCGGCGCCTCACCACGGAATCGAATACGTCTTGACGTTGGTGAACGATTTCATCGCCTCGATCACCCCTTCCTTGTACCCCAGCCCGGAGTCCTTGATACCCCCAAAAGGTGTCGATTCGAGCCGGTAACCCGGCACCTCGTTGATGTTGACGGTACCGACCTGCAGCTCGGCGACGAAGCGCGTCACGTAGTCGAGCCGGTTGGTGCACACTGCCGACGATAGCCCGTAGGCGGTCGAGTTGGCGAGCGCGATCGCCTGCTCGATGTCGGCGAAACGGATGACCGGCGACACCGGGCCGAACGTTTCCTGCTGTACCAGCGGCATCTCCGCGGTCGCGCGATCCAGCACGGTCGGCGCGTACAGCGCGCCGCGCCGCTGGTGGCCGATCAGCAGCCGCGCACCGCGCGCCAGCGCGTCGTTCACGCGCGCTTCGATCGCGCCCGCGGCCGCTTCGTCGATCACCGTCCCCATGTCGGTCGCCGGATCGAGGGGGTCGCCGTACTTCACCGCGCGCGTCTGCTCCACCAGCCGGGCGACGAATTCGTCCGCGACCCGTTCGTGCACCAGCATGCGCTTGATCGCCGTACAGCGCTGACCCGAGTTCTTGTAGGAACCGGAGGCCGCCAGCGCCGCCGCTTCGCCGAGGTCGGCGTCCTCCATCACGATCAACGGATCGTTGCCGCCCAACTCCAGCACCTGCCGCTTGTAAACGGCGGTGGCGGCGATGCGTTTGCCGACCGCCACTCCGCCGGTGAACGTCACCAGATCGACCGCGGGATCGGTCAGCATGGGCGTCGCGATCTCGGCGGGGTCGCCGGTCAGCACCGACAGCATCGGCGGCGGCAGCCCGGCCTCGTACAGCACGTCGGCCAGCAGCAGAGCCGCCAGCGGCGTCTTTTCGCTCGGCTTGACGACGATGCGATTGTTGGTCGCCACCGCCGGCGCCACCTTGTGCACGACCTGATTCAACGGATGGTTGAACGGCGTGATCGCGGCGATCACGCCCAGCAGCGGCTCGCGCAGCGTGTAGACCTTGCGGCGCTTGCCGTGCGCGGTCAGATCGCAGGAAAAGATCTGCCCGTCGTCCACCAGGGCCTGCTGGGCCGCGAACAGCAGCACGTCGCAGGCACGGCCGACTTCGTACAGCGTGTCTTTCAGACACAGGCCCGATTCGAGCGTGATGGCGCGCGCGATCTCGTCGCGCCGCGCGGCGATCAGCTCGCCGGCACGCG
>DATLZG010000485.1:0-6747 GCA_035574095.1 Burkholderiaceae bacterium
CGTCTTCCACCAGTACACGGTGCTCGTCGAGGGCCGCGACGAGGTCGCGGCCGCCCTGCGCCGCGCCGGCATCGGCACCGCAATCCACTATCCGCGCCCGCTGTATCGCCAGCCGGCGCTGGCGGCGTACGCGCCGGCGCAACCGCTGCCGGTGGTCGAGGAGGTGTGCCGCCGCTGCCTGTCGCTGCCGATCTATGCGGAGCTCGAGGAGCGCGAGATCGAGGCGGTGGCGGCGGCGCTCGCGCACGCGTTCGGCTAGTAGCGCGCCGGTTGCGCGCAGCGCATGGCCGGCGCTACGCTGGCCGCACGCAAAGGCGCGAGCACACTTTCGATGGAACGGATCGAAGCGGACACATTCGGCGACATCGCGGTTCCCGCCGAGCGCCTATGGGGTGCCCAGACGCAGCGGTCGCTGCATTACTTCGCGATCGGCGGCGAAACGATGCCGGCGCCGCTGATCCGCGCCCTCGCGCTGGTCAAGCGGGCGGCGGCGACGGTCAACGCCGAACTCGGCGTGCTGGACGCCGCGAAAGCGCAGGCCATCGTGGCCGCCGCCGACGAGGTGCTGGCCGGCCGGCACGACGCGGAGTTTCCGCTGTCGGTCTGGCAGACCGGCTCCGGCACGCAGACGAACATGAACATGAACGAGGTGCTGGCCAACCGCGCCTCGGAACTGTTGGGCGGGCCGCGCGGCAAGGGCCGGCGCGTGCATCCGAACGACGACGTCAACCGCGGCCAGAGCAGCAACGACGTGTTTCCGACCGCGATGCACATCGCCGCCGTGCAGGAAGCGAACACGCGCCTGCTGCCGGCGCTCGATGCCCTGATCGCCACGCTGGCCGCGAAAGCGGAAGCCTTCGCCGATGTCGTGAAGATCGGGCGCACGCATTTGCAGGACGCGACGCCGCTGACGCTCGGCCAGGAGTTCTCCGGCTATGTCGCGCAACTGGAGATCGCGCGGCAGGCGGTGCGCGCGGCGCTCGCGCCCGTCCATGCGCTGGCGCTCGGCGGCACCGCGGTCGGTACCGGCTTGAACACGCACCCGGAATTCGCGCAGCGCGCGGCCGCGGAGATCGCGCGGCTGACCGCATTGCCATTCGTCTCGGCGCCGAACAAGTTCGCGGCGCTGGCGGGCCACGAACCGCTCGCTTTCCTGCACGGCGCATTCAAGACGCTGGCCGCGGCGCTCGCCAAGATCGCCAACGACCTGCGCTGGCTCGCGAGCGGGCCGCGCGCGGGCCTGGGAGAGATCTCGCTGCCGGAAAACGAGCCGGGCTCGTCGATCATGCCGGGCAAGGTCAATCCGACGCAGTGCGAGATGATCACGATGGTCGCGGCCCAGGTGCTGGGCAACGACGTGGCGGTGGGCATCGGCGCGGCCAGCGGCAACTTCGAACTGAATGTCTACAAGCCGCTGATCGCCCACAACGTGCTACGCAGCATCCGCCTGCTGGCCGACGGCATCGCCAGCTTCGATCGCCACTGCTGTCAGGGTATCGAGCCGAACCGCGCGCGCATCGCCGAGCTGATGCAGCGTTCGCTGATGCTGGTCACCGCGCTTGCGCCACGCCTCGGCTATGAAAAGGCGGCGGCGATCGCCAAGCGCGCGCACCGCGACGGCACGACGCTGAAGGAAGCGGCGCTCGCACTCGGTTACCTCAGCGAAGAGGAATTCGACCGTTGGGTCGATCCGCGCGCCATGCTCGGCCCCGCGCCCTGACGGGCGGCGGATGCCGGCCGCCGCGCACGACAACCAAAAGGAAGAGACAGCCAAGTGCGACCGCACGAACGATTCTGGCCGGCGCGGCTGCCGCCGCGGCTGACGCTGCCCGAAACCACGCTGGTCTACAACCTCGAGGTATCGGCGACGCGCTACCCCGACAAGGACGCGATCCGCTTCTTCGGCCGCCGCTTCACCTATGCGGAACTGAAGCGCCAAGCCGACGCGCTGGCCGGCTGGCTGCAGCGCGCCGCCGGCGTGGCTGCCGGCGACCGCGTGCTGCTGTACATGCAAAACGCGCCGCAGTTCGTGATCGGCACCTACGGCATCCTGCGCGCCGGTGCGGTGGTGGTGCCGGTCAATCCGATGAACCGCGCCGAGGAGCTGCGGCATTACATCACCGACGCCGGCGCGCGCGTGGCGATCTGCGCGGCCGATCTGGTGCCGTTCGTGGTCGCGGCCAACGACGGTCTGCCGGCGGAGCAACGGCTGCAGCATCTGCTGGTCACGCGCTACGCCGACGCGATGCCGCCGCAGGCCGACATCGACGCCGCCGAGGCGCCGCCGCCGGCGTGGCTGCCGTGGCTGTACGCCGAGGCGCCGGCGACGCCGCTGGCGACGCGCTGGAACGATGCGTTGGCCGCCGAGCATGTGCCGATGCCGATGCAGACCGGCCCCGACGATCTGGCCGTGATGCCCTACACGTCGGGCACGACCGGATTCCCGAAGGGCTGCATGCACACCCACCGCACGATCATGCACAACGCGATCGGCGGCGCGTTGATGGCGAGCTGGGGCGCGGACGCGGTATCGCTCGCCGTGGTGCCGCTGTTTCACGTCACCGGCATGCAGTACGGCATGCACGCGCCAATCTACAGCGGCGCCACCGTGGTGATGATGCCGCGCTGGGACCGCGAACTGGCGGGGCGTTTGATCTCGCGCCACCGCGTCACGCACTGGACCAACATCCCGACGATGATCATCGACATGTTCGGCTCGCCGAACATCGATACCTTCGATCTGAGCAGCCTGCGCTATCTGGCCGGCGGCGGCGCGGCGATGCCGCAGGCGGTGGCCGAGCGCCTGCAGAAGCAGTTCGGCATCACCTACGCCGAAGGCTACGGGCTGACCGAGACGGCGGCGCCGACGCACAGCAACCCGCCGGAGCGCGCCAAGCTGCAGTGCCTGGGCATGCCGATTTTTTCCACCGACGCGCGCGTGGTCGATCCGGTCACGCTGCGGGAACTGCCGCCGGGGGAGGTGGGCGAGATCATCGTGCACGGCCCGCAGGTGTTCAAAGGCTACTGGCGCAATCCGGAGGCGACCGCCGCCGCCTTCGTCGACTTCGAAGGCAGAAAGTTCTTTCGCACCGGCGATCTTGGCCGCATGGACGAGGAGGGCTACTTCTTCATCACCGATCGGCTGAAGCGGATGATCAACGCCAGCGGCTTCAAGGTCTGGCCGGCCGAGGTGGAGAACCTGCTGTACAAGCATCCGGCCGTGCAGGAAGCCTGCGTGATCGCCGCGCGCGACGCCTATCGCGGGGAGACCGTCAAGGCGGTGATCGTGCTGCGCGCCGAGGCGAAAGGGAAGGTAAGCGAGCAGGACGTCATCGACTGGTCGCGTGAACAGATGGCCGCTTACAAGGTGCCGCGGTTGGTGGAGTTCGTCGACGAGCTGCCCAAATCCGGCACCGGCAAAGTGATGTGGCGCGCGCTGCAGGAAAAGGAAAACGCACGCGCGGGCGCCCAATGAGTATCGAGCGCGTGGTCGTTCCCGGGCTGGCCAGGCTGCCGGCGTTTTGTCACGCGACGATCGCCGGCGATTTCATCCACGTCGCCGGCACGTTGGGAACCTTGCCGGATTCGATGCAACTGGTCGCCGGCGGCACCGGCGCGCAGACCGAGCAGACGTTGCGCAACATCGAGCGGATTCTCGCCGCCTGCGGCGCGACCCTGGCGGACCTGGTCAAGGTCAACGTGTACCTTGCGGACATGGCGACGTTCGCCGAGATGAACGCCGCCTACCTGAAGGTGATGGGTAGCGACGTGCCGGCGCGCATCACGGTAGGCCGCGCCGAGCTGGCGCTCGGCGCCGCGGTGGAGATCGACGCCGTCGCCTACCGGCCGCGTGCGGCCCGTTAGAAGCGCAAGGCGAGGCCGATCAGCATCTCGAGCTGTTGCAGCGTATCGCCCTTGATCACCACCGTGCAGCCGCCGGAGCAGAAGAGGCCGCCGGCGCTGTTGACGAGCGTCCAGTAACCGCGCCCTTCGACGCGCAGCGCCAGGCGGCTGCCGAGCGGCAGCGCGTAGCCGAGCGCGACTGACAGCGAAGCGCGCGTCTCCGACTCGAAGCCGTCCAGCCCCGGCGCCAGGCGCGTGAAGCCGATGCCGCCGGCGACATACGGCCCGACGCCCGCCGGCCCGTCGAAGAAGTTGGTGCCGCCGAAATGGAAGTACGTGACGTCCACCGGCAGCCGCAGCGTGCCGCCGCCGATCGGCGTGACCGCCAGCGACGTGCGCTGGCGGCTGAGGAAGAACTGCAACTGGCGCGAGGCGTCGTAAGTGAGGTCGAGCGCGATCGACGCGGCGCCGCTGTCGCGCAGCCGCACGCTGCGCTGGCCGACATCGTCGTCCAGCGTGCCGCTGGCGCGCCAGCCACCGTACAAAGTGAACCCGTTTTCCGCTGCTGCCGGCAGCGGCGCGAGCGCGGCCAGCAGCAGGAGCATCGAGTGCAGCGTTTTCATCGGTACACGATAACGCAGTAACCTGCGATGTCATCGCAACGATCGAGGAAGCGCATGAAACGCGCGAGCTGGAACGGCGCCGTGCTGGCGGAATCCGACGACATCGTGACGGTGGAAGGCAACGCGTACTTTCCGCCCGCGTCGCTGCGGCGCGAGTATTTCGTCCCGAGCGACACGCACACCGTGTGTGATTGGAAAGGCATTGCCAGCTATTACACGCTGCGCGTGAACGGCGAGGAGAATCGCGATGCGGCTTGGTACTACCCGGATCCGAAACCCGAGGCTGCGCACATTCGCGGCCGCGTGGCGTTCTGGAAAGGCGTCATCGTCCGCGACGTGTGAGTGCAAAGCCGGCGCGGTAAGCCGTTCTCATGTGTTCGCCGGCTCGCGCTCGTGCGTTATGGTGCACGGGAAACATTGCCACGGAGCCGCCATGAGAAAGCTGATCGTTTCGCTGCTCGCCGCCGCCGTCGCGCCCGCGATGGCGGCCGACATCGGTGTGTCGATCGAGATCGCGCAGCCGGGCGTGTACGGCCGCGTCGACATCGGCCGCTTCCCGCAGCCGGCGGTGATCCTGCCGCAGCCGGTGATCATCGAACCGCCGCGCGTGGTGGTACAGCCGGTGCAGCCGGTCTACATGTGGGTGCCGCCGGGCCATCGAAAGGACTGGAAGAAGTACTGCCGCCACTACAACGCCTGCGGCGTGCCGGTGTATTTCGTGCGCCACGACTGGTACGAACAGCACGTGAAAGGGCGCGGCCGCGGCGGTGACGATTTCCCGGGCAAGGGCAAAGGCCACGGTAAAGGCAAGGGCAAGGGTTACGACTGAGAACCCGCGATCGGTGCGCGGACGTCGGCTTGCGCGGCGCGCTTTACCCGCGCGGTAATTGGCACGCCGAGCGGCTGCGCCTAGCCTGACTGCCGAGTTCAATCGGGAGTCGACATGGCAAACACCACGCTCGTCGCGATCGCCTGCGGCATCATCGTCGGGCTCGGCGCCCTGGGTTCGTGCATCGGCGTCGGCCTGCTCGGAGCCAAGTACCTGGAAAGCGCCGCGCGTCAGCCGGAGCTGATGAACGCGTTGCAGGCGAAGGCGTTCGTGTTGGCGGGGCTGACCGACGCGGCGTTTCTGATCGGTGTCGGCATCGCGATGATGTTCGCGTTCGCCAATCCGTTCGCCGCGTGAGCGGCGTCGGTCGGCATGCTCAGTCGGCGTACTTGATCGAGCAGCCGTACGCCTGCGTGTGGCCGATGCCGACCGGCTTGCCGGCCATCGCATCGGCCAGCGCCGCGGCGACGTAGTTGTTGGCCGTCTTCACGTCGGCGACATTGGCGCTGCGCTTGTCGTCGATCGCGCCCGCGTATACCAGTACGCCGTTCGGATCGATCACGTACATGTGCGGCGTGGTGCGTGCACCATAGGCGCGGCCGACCTTGCCGTCGGCGTCCAGCAGCACCGCGGTGGGCGCTCCGCCCTGCTGCTTGACCCAGCTCGCCATTTGCGCCGGCGGCAGGTACTCGGGGTGCGACTGCGCGGTCGAATTGATGGTCAGCCAGACGACGTTCGCCGCCGTGTAGCGCTTCTGCAGCGCCTGCATGTTGCCGCTGCCGTAGTGCTTTTGCACGAACGGGCAGGAGGGGTTGGTCCACTCGAGCACGACGAAGCGCCCGCGCAGATCGGCCAGCCGCACCGGTTTGCCGTCGGCGGCGGCGAGTTCGAACGCGGGCGCCGGCCGCCCCGGTAACGCGGTCGCGGAAGCGGTGGCCGGGAGGGCCGCAAACCAGGCGATCAATCCAAGAAACAAGGTGCGTCGCATCGCGCTCTCCAGTGGGTTTAACCGGCAACGACCAATTCGACTCCGGCCTGCTCCAGCCGTTCCGCGAACTCCGGCGGTGGCGGGGCATCGGTGAACAGCATATCGATCTGCTCGATGCGCCCCAACTCGACCATCGCCGGCCGGTTGAATTTCGAATGGTCGGCGGCCAACCACACTTCC
The DNA here is from genome assembly GCA_035574095.1 of Burkholderiaceae bacterium. Lineage (GTDB taxonomy): Bacteria > Pseudomonadota > Gammaproteobacteria > Burkholderiales > Burkholderiaceae_F > JAKANT01. The sequence continues at coordinate 6,464 of DATLZG010000485.1, forward strand.
CGCGAATGCGCGAGGATGGTGCGCGCCACCGTGACCTCGCGATAGTCGAAGTCGCGCAGCGTGCCGTCGGCTTCGATGCCGGAGATGCCGATCAGCCCGACATCGACCTTGAACTGGCTGATGAAATCGACGGTCGCCTCACCGACGATGCCGCGGTCGCGCGACCGCACCACGCCGCCGGCGACGATGACCTCGCACTGCGGGTTGTCGGAAAGGATCGTCGCCACGTTCAGGTTGTTCGTGATCACCCGCAGATTGCGGGCCCGCACCAGCTCGCGCGCAAC
>DATLZG010000486.1:0-4560 GCA_035574095.1 Burkholderiaceae bacterium
GGACCGCCGCGGATACAACCTTGTCATGCCGAAGCGCGCAGCAGAGACGAGCTGCAACCGCCGCCGCCGACTCGATGCCGCGCGCACTGTGCCCGCTCGCCATGACAGCCCAATCCGCGTTCATCCGCGTCGATCCGCGTCGAGCATGAGCGTTCCGCTCGCGCACGGTGCGCCCGCGACTTCGAGGCGGAAGCGCAGCCGCGCCCGCTCCGGCGCGGCGAAGGCGATCGTGCACTGCTCGTCCGGGCGCAGCGGGCGCAGGAACTTCGCGCTCGCCACGCCGGCCACGCGTTCGCTGCGCGCCTGCGCGCGCAGCCAGTCGTCGGCGTGCCGCTGCACCAGCGCCAGCAGATACGCGCCCGGCACGATCGGGTTGCCGGGAAAATGGCCGGCGAACATCGGATGCCCGGCCGGCACGGCGAACGAGCCGCCGGGCGTCACGCGCGTCCTTGGTCGTAGCGGCGCGCGAGCGCGGCGAGCTCTGCACGCGGCAGCTTGCCGGTCGTGTTGCGCGGCAGCCGATCGACCAGCACCAGCGGCCGCGGCAGGAACACCGGATCGATGCGCAGCCGCAGTTGGTCGAGGATCTCGCGCCGCGTGCGGCCGGGCGCGACCACGAACGCCACCAACCGCGGTTCGCGGTCGCCCGGCGCGTCGGGCAGGAAAAACGTGCCGTCGATCACGCCGTCCACCGCCAGCAGCGCGTGATTGAGCGCCGCCAGCGAGGTGCGCTTGCCGGCGACGTTGACCAGATCGGCCGTGCGGCCTTCGAGCCGGAAGGTCTGCGCGTCGCGCAGCAGCAGCCGGTCCCCCAGCGGCGCGGGGTGCACGACGTGACCGCCGCCGGCCCAGAACACGCCATCGCGGTCTTCGATGCGCACGCCGGGAAACGCGCGCCACCATGGGCCGTCGGCCGTGCGACGCGCGGCGATCTGGCCGGTCTCGGTACAGCCGTAGATCTCGTACACGCGCGTGCCGAAGGCCGACTCGCAGCGCGCCGCGAGTTCGGGCGCCAGCGGCGCGGTGGCGCAGACGATGCGATCCAGCGGCGGCAGGCTCGTGCCGGCCGCGATCAGCGCGCGCAAGTGCACCGGGGTCGTCACCAGCACGCGCCGGCCACGCACCGCCGCCAGCGCAGCGGCGATCTCGTGCGGATGCAACGGATGCTCGGTCGCCAGCGCCAGCCCATTGGCGAGCGCCAGCAGCACCGTCGACTCGAGCCCGTACATGTGCTGCGGTCCGACCGTGCCGACGAGCACGGTGTCGTACGCGTCGACGTCGATGCCGAGCGCTGCGCGCTCCGCCAGCGCGCTGTCGACCAGACTGCCCCAGTACTTGACGTGCGGCCGCGGTTTGCCGGTGCTACCGGAAGTGAACGCGACCGCGGCCGGCGCGTCGCGGGCGATGCGCGCCGGCGGCCACGCCGACTCCTCGCCCGGCGCGGCGTCGAACACGAAGCCGGCGGCGAACCCGCCCGCCAACTCGCCGTCGGTGACCGCCACGTGGTCCGGATAGGCGGCCGCCAACTCGGCCAGCGCCGCCGGCGCGCGCGAGCCCGGCAGCAGGTTGACGCGGCCCGCGACGAGCGCGGCGCAGAACGCGACCGCGAAGCGGTAGCGATCGGTGAGCGCGTTGACGAGGTAACGCGCGCGCGGCGCCTGCGCGCGCAGCCGCGCGGCCAAGCGCTCGACGTCGGCAACAAACTGTCCGGCCGTCACTGCGCGTCCGCCGGCGTACGCGACGGTGTGGTGCGGCGTCGGGTGGGCGAGCAATGCGAGTTCGCTCATCGCGATTCGAAGGCACGGTGCGCTGTGCGCGCGGGAAAAGCGAGCGCGCTGGCGATCGTCTGCAGCGGCGTGTGCGCCGGCAATTGCGGGTGGCGCCAGCGCCGATAGCCGTACTCGACGACGAACATCAGCCCGATCAGCGGCCAGGACAGCACGTTGACGAACAGCGACCACCAATCGAACGGCGCGGCGAGGGCGAGCACGGCGGAGGCCGCTGCCATCAGCAGGAAGAAGATCGCCCACGCCGCGGTCACGCCGCGCAGATAGCGCGCGAACGCGGCGTCGATCGCGTCGCGCCCGATCGCGTGCGCGGCGATCGCATGGATCAGCGGCGTGCGCCCGGGGGCCAGCGTCAGCGCGAAGGCGGCCGCGCACGCGAGGTTCAGCACGATCGACGGCAGCGCCACCAGATGCTGCTGACGCGAGTACAGGACGGCGACGAAGATCAACGCCAGCACGCCCGTGACCTTCAGCGACCCGACCGAGCGCACGACCAGCGCGAACACCAGCGCGTCGATCACCATCAGCGCGATCATCGACAGCGCCGGATCGATCCACGCCGCCAGCCACTGCGGAATCACGTGCAGCGATACCGCCACCGCGAGCACGGCGGCGACCTGCCACAGCCGCCCGCGGTCGAGCTGCAACGCCGCGGGCGCAGTCGTTTCGCGCGCGTTCATCGCGCCACCTCCACTTCGCGCTCGGAGCGAGCGAAGATGTGGCTGATGCCGATGCCGGCGGCGACGTTGGTGCGCCGGCGCACGAGCGGGCTGTCCTCGAACACCGCGCCGTGCAGCCAGTCGCCCTTGACGAAGGCGCCGACCCACGTGCGGCCGTAGGTCGCCGACAGCGCCACGATCGCCTGCCAGCCGCCGAAGCCGCCGCGCGCCTGATACGCGGGGCGCTGCGGCGTGGCATAGGCCGCGGGCACGCTATAGAAGTAGTCGTGGTAACTGCGATCGCCGAAATAGCCGCCGGCCACGAGGCCGAGGTTCCAGCGCGCGCCGGCGAAGCGGATCTTGCGATCGGCGTTCAGCTGCGGAAACGCCAACGTGCCGACGCCTGACAAGCCGCCGTCACGCCACGTGATCGCGCGCCGCACCGGCAGGCGAAGGTCGAATTCGTAGTCGCGCCGGCCCGGTTCGCCTTCGCCGATGTGGGCCAGGTGGATCTTCAGCACCGGGCCGACTTCGACCGTCGGCCGCAGGTCCGGCATGCCGGCGCGCGCGCGATTGTCTTCGCTGTTGACCGGCACGGTGGCGCCGACCGAAAAGTCGAGCTCGACGTAGCGCGTGTCGAGAAAGCGCGCGCGCACGCCCTCGCGGTCGGCTTTCACGAACTCGCCGCGGTAGACGAAATACGGAAACGGCAGCAGATAGCCGCGCGCCTGGTCGGCGCCGCGGTAGTCGGGAAGATAGGCCAGCGCTGCGCCGGCACCGAGTTCCCACAGCGGCAGCTTCTCGCTGCGCGCCTGCGCCGCCGCGGGGCCGGCGCTGACGATCGACGCGATGCACGCCATGACGAACAGCCCGCGCTTCTCAGTCCGAACCATCGGCGGCAGAGATCGGCCGCGGCGTGTCCGCCGGAGCGCCGCCGCGCGCCGCGACATCGCACGAGACAGGATCGGACATTGCCGAACGGGGAAGATCCAGAAAGGCACTGATGCGGACTGCGCGGATGAACGCGGATCGATAGAAAGTCTGTCCGCGCAGATCCACGGACACCCGCGTCTCGGTCTTCGGTTGGCAGCGACGGACGGGCGCGAAGCATGCCTGAGCCGCAGCGGCCTTGTCCAGCCGAGCCGGAGGTGCCCCACAGATAGAATCGGCCTGCCACTTTGCTCGGGCTGGAAATGACCACCAAGACCTACGAGCCTTGTCCCGCGCATCGAGTCGCCTTCCTCGGACTGGGCGTGATGGGATTTCCGATGGCCGGCCACCTCGCCCGCGCCGGCCATCACGTGACCGTCTATAACCGCACGCGCGCGAAGGCCGAGCGTTGGGTCGACGAGTACGGCGGTGCGGCGGCCGCCACGCCGCGCGCGGCGGCCACCGGCGCGCAGCTCGTCTTTACCTGCGTCGGCAACGACGCCGATCTGCGCGGCGTCGTGCTCGGCCCCGACGGCGCGCTGGCCGGCCTGCAGCGCGGCGCGATCATCGTCGATCACACCACCGCCTCGGCGGCGGTGGCGCGCGAACTGGCGGCGGCGGCCGCGGCCCAGGGCGTGTCGTTCATCGACGCGCCGGTTTCCGGCGGGCAAGCGGGCGCGATCAATGGCACGCTGACCGTGATGTGCGGCGGCGACCGCGAAGCGTTCGAGCGCGCGCGGCCGGTGATCATGGCGATCGCGCGCGCGGTCACGCTGATCGGCCCGAGCGGCGCCGGACAACTGGCGAAGATGGTCAACCAGATCGCGATCGCGGGCCTGCTGCAGAGCCTGGCCGAAGCGATTCACTTCGGCGAGCGCGCGGGGCTGGACATGAAGCTGGTGCTGTCGGTGATCAGCAAGGGCGCCGCGCAGAGCTGGCAGATGGACAACCGCGGCGCGACGATGATCGACGACGAGTTCGAATTCGGCTTCGCGGTGGACTGGATGCGCAAGGACCTCGGTCTGTGCCTGGACGAGGCGCGGCGCAACGGCGCCACACTGCCGGTGGCCGCGCTGGTCGACCAGTTTTATGCCGATGTGCAGGCGATGGGCGGCGCGCGTTGGGATACGTCCAGCCTGATCCGCAGGCTGCGCATCAAGGCCCGGTCTTGATCCCTGCGGCGG
>DATLZG010000487.1:0-2103 GCA_035574095.1 Burkholderiaceae bacterium
CGCCGCCGGCGGGGCGCTCACTTCTCTGCCGTGTATCCGCGGGCGCGCAATCCGGCCAGCTCGATCTGGCGCTCCTGCGCGGGCGTGGCGATGACGGGAGCGATGTCGCCGCGGGAGGCAAGCACGCCAAGGCGCGCGGCCTCCAGCGTTTCGGCCACCACTTGAGCGCGGGTCTTGGTCGACGGCTCGGAGGTGAAAGCGACGCCGATCTCGCCGCTCGACAATTGCCCGGCGGCCTGCGCCGCCCGCAGCTCCGCCACGACCTGCGCACGCGAGGTCGCGCTCACGCCGGCGCGCCTTTCGAGGCCGAGTGGGTCGATGTCGTTGGCGAAGGCCGGCGCCGCGGCCAGCAAGGCGATGAACAGGTGTATGCGTTTCATGGTGCGTTCCCTTCAGGACATCACCGGCTCGCTCGACCGTCGCGCGGACATGCGTCGACGGCCGCGGCCGGTGGCTGCACTGTCGGCGGCGGACGTAACGCGCGCGTTGCGGCGGCACGCGGCAACCGATACCCATGAAACGGCGCTGTTGCAGAAGTCTTGCCGCAGAGAGCGGCAGTTCGAGCCGCGGCATCGCTGCCATGGGTCGGCCGCCGGCTCGCTACCCTCCCGGGCATCGCCCCGGTGACGGCGAGCGCACCGGTGATCCTCGAGAGTTCAAGACCGCACGACGAACACGCGCCCGCCCGGCGCGAGCGCGGCGCGCAGGCGTGGCCATGCCCGCACGCCCGCCTCCGGATGACGGCCGTCGAGTGCGCCGACACGCACCGCGACGATCAGATCAAACGGCGCTTCGCCGTCTGTCAGCGCGAAATCCTCGACGGCAACCTGCCGGAACGAGAGCGTGCCCGCGAGCTCCGCCGCCGACCCGGCGCGCGCCTGCGCGATGGCGCGGGCTGAGCGGTCGATCCCGAGCACCGATCCGCCCGGCGCGACCCGCGTCGCCATGGCGCGGGCGAGCACACCCGGGCCGCAACCGACTTCGAGCACGCGCAGGCCCGGGACCAAAGGCAAGGCATCGAGCACGGCCTGCAAACGGGCCGACAGCGCAGCCAGCATTCCGTCACGCTCGGCGCGCCGTATTCAGGCACCACCTGCAACGGACAATCGTGCCACCGCTTCATTCATAGCGAGCGCGGTTCGCACGGGGCACCAGTGTCAATAGCAGTCGAAGCAGGACATGGCGGGCCTCCGGGCTGTCATGCGGCTCTCCGAGCCGGCATGAACGGTATTCCCGTCAATCAGGCGCGCACGTAGCGCAGATGGGTGGCCGTTGCATCGTGCAGCACGCGGTCGATGCGCAAGCGCGGCAGCGGCTCGATGAGGTTCTCGAACAGGCGCCGTCCACCCCCGAAAAGCACCGGCGCCAGTGCGATCTCGAGTTCGTCGACGGCACCGAAGTTCAGGTACTGCTGGATCACGTCGGCACCGCCGGAAATGCGAATGTCGCGCGCGCCGGCCGCAGCGCGCGCCAGCGCCAGCGCGTGTTCGGGGCCAGCGTCGACGAAGTGGAACGTCGTGCCGCCGGGGTGCTCCCACGGCGCGCGCCGTTCATGGGTCAGCACGTAGACCGGCGTGTGAAACGGCGCTTCCTCCGGCCAGCCGCGCTCCCCGCCGTCGAACATGCGTTTGCCCATGATGTGAGCACCGGTGCGCTCGAAGGTGTGCCGCACCAGATCGTTCACCGGCCCGGTCTGGCCGCCGGCGCCGAACTTGAGCTTCGCGCGCAAATACGGCTGGTCGAGGGCCCAGGCCATCAAGGCACCCCACTTGGCGCCCCAGTCCTTGTACCCCGGCTGGTCGAAATGCTCCATCGTCATGCCTTCCGGCGCCATGTAGCCGTCGAGGCTCAGGGCGATGTTCACGAAAACCTTGCTCATAGCCTCTTATCCTCCGAGTCCGCAGGCAGATCGCCAGATCGAAGACGCCGGCCAGCGCAGCGCGTTCGCCGTTCACCCGTGCCCGAACCCACGCGCCATCGCCGCGGCAGCGAACGGGATCAAGGCGAGCACGATCGCCTCGGCGTGCAGCCAGCGCCGCACGCCACGCACGTCGGCGTCGGACGGCAGGCAGCCCGGCTGAGCGCGCAGCCGCCGGCCCCAGC
>DATLZG010000488.1:0-5779 GCA_035574095.1 Burkholderiaceae bacterium
TGACGGTGACCGCCAGCAGCGCCAAGGCGCCGAACAGCGGCGCCGTCGGCAGGCTGCGGCCGAAGATCCAGCCCGCGATACCGTAGGCGAGCGCCGCGCCGCCGATGCGCGCGAGCGCCGCCCTGTGCGCGGGAAAAAGGAAAAACTTCGGCATCCGCTGCCAGAACGGCGTCACCGGCGCGGCAGCCGATTGCCAGGGCGACAGGTCTTCGGTGTCTTGCAAAGGAGGCTCGCACGGTTCGCGCGCGTGGGCGCAGCGGCCACGCTAGCGGAATCCGCGCTTCAGAGTTTTTCGGTTTCGCCGGCTCTGGGCTGCCATTTCATCAGACGGCTCTCGACGCGGCCCACCGCCCAGTCCAGCACCAGCGCGAACGCAGTGAGAACGAGAATGCCGGCCATCACCGTGTTGATGTCGAACGTGCCTTCGGCCTGCAGAATCAGATAGCCGACCCCGCGCGCCGAGCCCAGGTATTCACCGACCACGGCGCCGACGAACGCCAGTCCGACCGATGTGTGCAGGGACGAGAAGACCCAGCTCATCGCGCTCGGCAGGTAGACGTAGCGCAGCAGTTGCCGCTGATTGGCGCCCAGCATGCGCGCGTTGGCGAGCACCGTCGGGCTGACCTCCTTCACGCCCTGGTAGACGTTGAAGAACACGATGAAGAACACCAGCGTGAAGCCGAGCGCCACCTTCGACGCCATGCCGAGCCCGAACCAGACGGCGAAGATCGGCGCCAGGATCACGCGCGGCATCGAGTTCAGCGCCTTGATGTACGGATCGAGGATCGCCGCCGCCAGCGGACTGAGCGCCAGCCACATGCCGACGATCAACCCAGCGCCGGTGCCGATCGCGAACGCGAGCACGGTTTCTGCCAGCGTCACCGCCAGATGGCCGTAGATGTCGCGCGTGACGAAGAACCAGTCCGCGATGCGGGCAAAGATCTTCACCGGCTCGCCGAAGAAAAACGCCGCCTGGCGGTCGTTGTCGAAGAAAAAAGGCGGGATCAGCCCGGGCTTGGTCAACACGTGCCATAGCGCGAAGACGGCGACCAGTACGCCGGCCTGCCAGAAGCGCAGGTTCCGTTGGTTGGGCTTGACGTACTTCAGCATGGCGTTGCGCGCCACCGGTGGTCCGCCGACGGAATCGCGGCAATCGAGAAAGGACAACGGTCAACGGCCAGCGGTCTCATCACGCCGCCAGTTTTTGCTGCGCGTATCCCTTCAGCACTTCCTCGCGCAGCACGTCCCAGATCGCCTTGTGCAGTTCGATGAAGCGCGGCGCCACGCGCACCTCGGCCACGTCGCGCGGACGCGGCAGGTCGATCGCGAACTCGCCGATCGGATGCGATGCCGGTCCGGCCGACAGCACCACCACGCGGTCGCTCATCGCGATCGCCTCGTCCAGGTCGTGGGTGATGAACAGCACCGCCTTCTTCTTCGCTGCCCACAGTTCGAGCACCTCGTTTTCCATCAATTGCCGCGTCTGAATGTCGAGCGCGGAGAACGGCTCGTCCATCAGAATGATGTCGGGGTCGAGCACCAGCGTCTGCGCCAGCGCGGTGCGCTTGCGCATGCCCCCGGAAAGCTGATGCGGGTAGCGATCGCCGAAGCCGCCCAGGCCGACGCGCCGCAGCCACTCTTCGCCGACGCGCCGCGCCTCCTGCGCCGGCACGCCGCGGAACTCGAGGCCGGCCGTCACGTTCGCCAAGGCCGTGCGCCACGGCATCAGTGCGTCGGATTGAAACATGTACCCGGCACGCGCGTTGATGCCGCGCAAAGGTTCACCGAACACCCGGACCTCGCCGGCGCTGGGCGCAAGCAAACCGGCGGCGACGTTCAGCAGCGTGCTCTTGCCGCAGCCGGTAGGACCGACCACGCTGACGAACTCCCCCGGCGCAACCGCCAGCGTCACGTCCTTGACTGCGGTATAGCGCCGTCCCGGCGCATCGCGCGCGACGAAGGTGCAGGTGATGCGGTCGAGGGCAAGCGCGGCAGGCATTCTCCGTGATCCGTGATCCGTGGTCCCTGTTCCGTGATCTGTTCTCCGCACGTCGGCCGTCGCTGGTCGCGGACGACGGTCAACGGAGAAGGGTCAACGGTACTTCGCCAGCGCCTTGCGCACGAAATCGTTCGTGTAGTTCGCTTTCAGGTCCAGCTTCGCCTTGGCGATCGAATCGTCGACGCTGGCGAGCGCGCGATACGCGGTCGCCGAGCCCGCTTCCGGAAACAGGCCGTCGGGCGACAGCGCCGCTTTCGCCTTCAGGAAGGCGTCGATGTAAATCGCGCGGTCGCCGAGCAGGTAGGACTCCGGCACCGCCTTAATGATGTCCGACGGCCCGGCCTGCTGGATCCACTTGTTCGCGCGCACGATGGCGTTGACCAACGCCTGCGCGGTGTTCGGGTTTTTCTCCAGGAAAGCGACCGGTGCGTACAGGCAGGCCGCCGGCATCGGGCCGCCGAACACCCGCTCGGACTCGACCGGATCGCGCGTGTCGGAAACGATCTTGATGTCGCCGGAACGCGCCAAGATGGTGATCACTGGATCGAGGTTGGAAATGGCGTCGATCTGGCCCGCGCGCAGCGCGGCCACCGCACCGCTGGCGGCGCCGACGCCGATATAGGACACGTCGGTCGGCTTCAGCCCCGCTTTGGCCAGCACGAAGTTGGCCATGATGTTGGTCGAGGAACCGGGCGCGGTGACGCCGATCTTCTTGCCCTTCAGATCGGCGACCGACTTGAAGTTCGGCAGCGTCTTGGTGCTGACCGCCAGCACGATCTGCGGCGCCCGTCCCTGCAGCACGAACGCGCGCATCGGCTGGCCCTTGGCCTGCATGTTCAGCGTGTGCTCGAACGCGCCCGACACCACGTCGGCGCTGCCGCCCACCACCGCCTGCAGCGCCTTGGCGCCGCCGGCGAAATCGACGATCTCGACCTCCAACCCTTCGGCTTCGAAGTACTTCAGTTGCTCGGCGATCGTCAGCGGCAGGTAGTACAGCAGGTTCTTGCCGCCGACCGCGATCGTGACCTTCTTCTTCTCCGGCGTCTGCGCCGCCGCGAAGCGCGGCAGCGTCGCGGCGGTGGCGAGGCTGACGGCTGCGCCTAGCGCGCGCCGGCGGCTGATCGTTCTCATGACGTCTCCTCGGGGATCTCGTGCGGGCCGAAATATAGCGGCGCGGGATCGCCCCGGCGCGGCTGGGCGGCGACAATGGCGACGACGCACTTTCCCGCAGGCGATCGCCGTGCCGGCCCGCTACATCCTGCTACCCACCCGCGGCTTCACCGCGGTCGAGCCCTACTCTGCGCCCGCGACGCTGCAGTTTCTCAACTCGTTGACGCCGGGCGCCACGGTGCGCCGGGCCGGCGAACTGCGCGTGCTCGATTCGATCGCCGAGAACGGCCCCAAGCTGGTGAGCCTGCCGCCCGCGCGCGTGCTGGACCTGCGCCGCCGTTATCCGGGAACGCGCATCGTGCCCGAGGTGTTCTATCCGACCGCGCGCGCGCCGCGCCCCGCGATCAAGGAGGCGGCGGTGACGCAGCGCGGGCGCGCCGCGCCCGGCGGCGTCGTGCTGACCGTGGTGCTGCAGTCGAGCGGCGAGCCGCTGGCGGAGGTCGACGTGATCGCTTTCACCGACTACGCCGCCGGCCGCGGCGCGAAGGGCCGCACCAACCGCCGCGGCCAGGTGCGGCTGCGGCTGCCGGCACAGGCGCGCATGGTCGAGCGGCTCTATCTGTTTCCGCAGGCGGCGGCCTGGCCGCGACTGATCAAGAACTTCAACCTCGGCGCCGCTACCGTCGCGGTGCGGCCGATCGATCTGTCGTTCGCCGACAGCCGCGCCGCGTGCTACGCGCGCAGCGCCACCGGTGACGGCCGCGGGGTGACGGTCGGCGTGATCGACACCGGTGTCGGCCCGCACGCGGCGCTGGCGGTGGATGGCGGCGCGAACACCGTGTACGGCGAACGCGAAGCGGATTGGATGGATGCCGACGGACACGGAACCCATGTCGCCGGACTGCTCGCCGCGCGCGGACCGGCGCTGCGCGGCAGCGCGCCCGGCGTGCGGCTGCGCGCCTATCGCGTGTTCGGCGCCGGCAGCGACGCGGCGTCGAACTTCGCCATTGCCAAGGCGATCGACCGCGCGGTGGCCGACGGCTGCGACCTGTTGAACCTGAGCCTCGGCGGCGGCCCCGACGATCCGCTGACCGACGAAGCGATCAAAGACGCCCGCGCGCGCGGCGTGATCTGCGTGATCGCCGCCGGCAACGACGCGGGGCCGGTGGCCTGGCCCGGACGGCACGCGCTGGCGCTGGCGGTAGCCGCGATCGGCGTGCGCAACCGCTGGCCGCGCGACGCCATACAGGCCGAGGAAGTCGAGCGCCCGTTCGGCCGCAAGTTCGGCGACGAACGCTGCTTCGTCGCGCGCTTCTCCAACCGCGGACGCGAGATCGATCTGGCCGCGCCCGGCGTCGGACTCATTTCGACGTTACCCAATGACCGTTACGGCGTGATGGACGGTACGTCGATGGCCTGCCCGGTCGCCACCGGTGTAATCGCGCGCCGGCTGGCGCGCCGCCCTGCCCTGCTGGCAATGCCGCGCACGACCGCGCGCGCCGACGAAATCGAGCGCCTGGCCCGCACTTCGACGCTGGATCTTCTGCTCGCGCGTGACTTGCAAGGCGACGGCCTGCCACAATAACGGGGGTATGAGCCGCTTCGTCCTGCGCTACAGCGGCCCCGGCGCGGTCAGCACGAGCCGGGCGCTGAAGTCCGCCGCCGCCGCCGGCGCGCGCGTGCTCGACGTCGCCGGCCCGATGGTGCTGATCGAATGCGGCGCCGCCGCCGCCAAAACGCTGCGCGAAGCGCTGCCGGACTGGAAGATCGTCGCCGAGCGCAAGGTCACGCCGCGCCCGCAGCCGCCGCGGCCGCGGCTGCGGCAGAAGGCCGCATGACGGCGCCGGACGCTACGGCGCCGCCTCGACCTTGATCCACTCGGCGCGCGACCTGTCCTTCGCGTCCCACTTCACCTCGACCCGCCGTCCGGGCTGCAGGTCGGCGAAACTGCCGCGCGTGTTGGTCTGCTTCAGCGCACTGCGGTCCACCCAGATCGCGGTGCGATCCGTGACGGTGAACTTCTGTGCCGCGCCCGCCGTGCCGACAATCAGCACGCGTTGGGCGGGGTCGACCGCCTGGATCGGACCGATGTAGGTCGCACGCCCCGACTGGCCGGGAGACTGGCCGATCGGGATGAAACGTTCGGTCGCTTCCTGGCTGTGCGCGAGGCTGGCGCCGATCGCCAGACTGCACAGCAACGCGGTCAAGCACGCGCTTCGTCTCATCGCCGCCTCTCGCGTCATCCTTCGATCAATTCGGCGCGCGCGAGGCGGTGCAGCGCGATCGCCTCGTCGAGCCGCGGCGCGCGCGCGTACCAGCCGCGCTGTGCGCGCTGGATCAGCCGGCTCGCCCGCTGCAGCGCGCCGCTCGCCGCCGGGTGCAAACCCGCTTCATCGAGCACGCGGATCGCGTCGCGCGTATCGGCGAGCGCGGCTTCCAGGGCGGCGCGGCACTGCGCCTCGGTCAGCCGCGCCGACCGCGCCCGTTGCAGCGCGTCCACGGCCGCGCGGATGTTCTCCAGTGCGTTGAGCACGCGCAGGAAACCGGCGATCGCCTCGATCTGCGTCGCGTCCAGCTCGATGCCGCCGCCGGTCGCGCCGGCGAGCGCCTTGCCGGCCGGCGAGTTGTTGAACGAGGCGCCGTCGTAAAACGCCACCGCCGCTTCCAGCG
>DATLZG010000489.1:0-2321 GCA_035574095.1 Burkholderiaceae bacterium
CGTGGTCGCGAAGAAGGGCACGGTCGATCATCCGTTCCAGGCGATGAAGTAGGACGTTCACCGCCGTTCAGTTCCGCGGCGCCTGCGCGCCGCGGGGCCGGGGCGCGGATGTCAGTGTCCCTGCCCCGGAACCATTCCCGAGCCGATCAGATGCAGCACCGACGCCTCGCGCTGGCGCGGATCGCGCCGCCGCTCGAGCGCCACTCCGACCGCGTCGACGTCGTCGAACTTGCGCGGTTTGACCGCCACCACGCGCACCCAGTGCGCACCGAACCGCTCCAGCAGCAACTGTGCGATCTGTTCGGCGAGCGCCTCCAGCAGCTGCACGCGGTGGGTTTGCAGCAGTTGCAGCACGGCGGCGCGCACGGCGCCGTAGTCGATCGTGTCGCCGAGCCGGTCGGTGCTGCACGCCAGCGCGCGCGGCACGCCGGCCGCCAGATCGATGCTGACCGTCTGCGGTACCTGCAACTCGTTGTCGTGGATGCCGATCACCGTCTGCGCTTGCAGGCCTTCGATAAAAATCAGGTCGAGGACGTCGCGGCCGTTATCTGCCAGCGGCAACGTCGTCACGGTTTGACGCAGTGCATGCATGGGTGAAATGTCCTGGATCGAGCCGCGCGTTCGGCGCACCCGTTCTGCGGTGAGAGCACGCGGCGTGCCTGCGCCATCCCGCGAATTCTTCGCCCCGCTTCCCACGCATTGCGGCTGCGGCGGAGAATATGGGTTCCCGAACAGCGGCGCAGCAGGCTGTCACTGCGGCGCGGGGGGCAAGGAGACGACATGAGCCTGGTGTCAGGGGCCGTGGACGCGCATCTGGACCGCATTCTGGCGGTCGTACGGCATGGCTTGTCCGGCGGCGAGACGAGCGAGGAAGTGGCGCGTTCGTGGTCGCGCTGCATCAACGATTACCGGCTGGATCCGACGGTGGTGCGCGTACCGCCGATTCTGAGCGGCGCCGAACTGCGCGAGCGCTGGTCGCGCTCGGAGGACGTGATCGACTGCGCCAAGCTGGAGATGACGAGCCTGTACCAGCAGCTCAACGACCAGGACTGCGCGGTCGTGCTGGCCGGTGCCGACGGCGTGATCCTGCACATGGTGTCGTCGCCGGTCTTCGCCAAGGATGTCGCCGGGCTCGGTTTTCGCGTCGGCGCCGTGTGGAGCGAGCGCGAGGCGGGCACCAACGGCATGGGCACGTGCGTCGAGGTCGCGGCGCCGGTCGCGGTGTGCCGCACCGACCATTTCTATCCGCAGTACACGTCGCTCACCTGCTCGGCGGTGCCGGTGTACGACCAGAACGGCGCGCTCGCCGCGGTGCTCGACGTCACCAGCCGTTCGAAGCTGCTGCAGCAGCACTCGCTGGTGCTGCTCGGCATGACGGCGCAGCAGATCGAAAACCGCCTGCTCGACGCGCGCTTCAACGACGCCTATCCGATCCATTTCCACAGCCGGCCCGAGTTCGTGTCCACGCTGCATGCCGGCAAGCTGCTGGTCGACGCCGCCGGCGTCGTGCTGGCGGCCAACCGCAGCGCGCTGTTCCAGCTCGGCGTACGCACGCTGGAAGACGTGCGCGCGCGGCGCATCTCGGATCTGCTGAAGACGTCGCTGGAGAATCTGCTCGCGCGCAGCATCGCCAGCTCGTTTCATCCGGTGCCGGTGTACGGCGCCCGCACCTCGAACCGCTTCTTCGCGGTGGCCCAGCAGCCGGTGTCGATGTCGGCGCGGCACGTGCCGGTGCGCGCCGGCGGCCTGGTGGCGGCGCCGGCCGCGCAAACGGCTTCCGCTGCCGCCGACGAGGTCGAATTCGGCGACCCGCAGATCGCGCAGCAACTGACGCTCGCGCGGCGCGTGATCGCGCGCCGCATCCCGGTCCTGTTGCACGGCGAGACCGGCGTCGGCAAAGAGGTGTTCGCGCAGGCCCTGCATCGCGGCAGCCCGTATTCGGAAGGCAGCTTCGTCGCCGTCAACTGCGCGTCGCTGCCGGAAAGCCTGATCGAGAGCGAGCTGTTCGGGTATCGCGCCGGTGCCTTTACCGGCGCGCAGCGCGGCGGCCGCCGCGGCAAGATCCTGCAGGCGGACAAGGGCACGCTGTTTCTGGACGAGATCGGCGACATGCCGCTGGCGTTGCAGGCGCGGCTGCTGCGCGTGCTCGACTCGCGCCGCGTCACGCCGCTCGGCGCGGAGGAATCGGTGGCGGTCGATTTCCAGCTCGTCAGCGCGACCCACCGCGACCTCGAGGAGCGCGTGCGTGCCGGACTGTTTCGCGAGGATCTTTACTTCCGCCTAAACGGCGTGTCGATCACGCTGCCGCCGCTGCGCGAGCG
>DATLZG010000490.1:0-4924 GCA_035574095.1 Burkholderiaceae bacterium
GGGCGAGTTGCCGGCGGACCGGCTCGCCGATGCCGCCCGTAACGTCGGTGCGGTCGGCCAGCTCGACGCCGACACGCGCTTTCCACGCTGATGCTCGAGCTGGACGTCTGGTATCTGATCGGGTTGCCGCTGTTGTTCGCGGCCGGGTGGTGGCTGCGCGGGTTCGATGCGCGCCTGCGCGCGTCGGATCAGGCGGCTGCGCCGCAGTCGATGTTCAAGGGCCTGAATCTGCTGCTGAACGAACAGCCAGACAAGGCGATCGACGCCTTCATCGACGTGGTCAAGCTCGATCCGGAAACGATCGAACTGCACTATGCGCTCGGCAACCTGTTCCGGCGCCGCGGCGAGGTCGAGCGCGCGGTGCGCATCCACACCCATCTGCTGAACCGGGCGGACCTGCCGGCCAAGCAGCGTGCCAATGCGCTCGCCGAACTCGGCCAGGACTTCCTCAAGGCGGGCCTGTTGGACCGCGCCGAGGAAGCGTTCGTGCGCCTGCTCGACGAGCCCGCCCACCGGCTCGGCGCGCTGCGCGCGCTGCTGCGCATCTATCAAATGGAGCGCGAGTGGACGAAGGCGATCGACTGCGCGCGCCGGCTGGAGCGGGAGGCAGGCGAGACGCATCAGGTGGCGGTCGCGCACTTTCATTGCGAGCTGGCACAGCAGGCACTGGCGCAGGGCGATCTCGAGGCCGCGGCGGCGCGGATCGACGAAGCGCTTGCCGTACACCGCCGCTCGGTGCGCGCGATCATCCTCGCCGGCGAACTGGCGGCCAAGCGCGGCCGGCCCGACGACGCGCTCAAACACTGGCTGCGCATCGAGGCCGACGCCCCCGAGTACCTGCCGCTGATCGCGGCGCGCCTGACCGAGGCGCTGGATGCCGCCGGGCGCCGTGCGGAGGCGCTGAACCTGTTGCGCCGAAATCTGCTCGACTGGCCGTCGATCGATCTATTGGAAGTCGCGCATCAGCGCGTGGCCGAATGGGAGGGTCCGACGGCGGCGGAGCAGCTGCTGCGCGAGGAGCTGCGCCGGCACCCGACCTTGCTCGGCTTCGAACGGCTGCTCGCCGCGCGCAGTGCGGCCGCGAAGGGCGACGCTGAGCTGGACTTGTTGCGTTCGCTGATTCACGCGCAGACGCGCAAGCTGGCGCGCTATCGGTGCAGCAAGTGCGGCTTTCGCGCGCGCGAGTTCCATTGGCAATGCCCGGGCTGCACGAGCTGGGACAGCTATCCGCCGCGGCGCATCGAGGAACTGGACACCGTATGAAGCCGGGCGCGAGCATCACGAAACGAGAACCCGACCATCGGATCGCGGCGCACGGATCGCGGATTGCGAGGGTGGCCGGCGCGGCGGTGCTGGTTTTCTGCTTGGTGCGCGGCGCGTTCGCGCTCGAGCTGAACCAGGCGACGCGTGCGCAACTGGAGCAGTTGAACGGGGTGGGCGTGGCGATGGCGGATCGCATCCTGGTCGAACGCGAGCGCGCGCCGTTCAAGGACTGGGAGGACTTGGCGCGTCGCGTGAAAGGCATGCGCGGGGCGCGCATCGAACGCCTGCAGGCGCAGGGCGTGACGGTGAACGGCGTTGCAGGCGGGCGCGCTGGGAGAGAGGAACGCAAGCCGTGAAGCTGCCGACGATCGAGGCCATGATCGGCAACACGCCGCTGGTGCGGTTGCAGCGCCTGCCGGGGCCGGACATCGCGCGCCGCGGCAACGTGCTGCTGGCCAAGCTGGAGGGCAACAATCCGGGCGGATCGGTCAAGGATCGGCCTGCGTACTCGATGATCCGACGCGCCGAAGAGCGCGGCGAGATCAAGCCCGGCGACCGGCTGATCGAAGCCACCAGCGGCAACACCGGCATCGCGCTGGCGATGATCGCGGCCATCAAGGGCTACCGGATGACCCTGATCATGCCGGACGATCTGTCTGCCGAACGGCGCGCCAGCATGACGGCGTATGGCGCCGAGCTGATTCTTACTCCGGCAGCGAAAGGCGGCATGGAGTACGCGCGCGACCTGGCCCTGGAAATGCAGGCACGCGGCGAGGGCAAGGTGCTGGACCAGTTCGCCAATGCCGACAACCCGCGCGCGCACTACGAGACCACCGGCCCCGAGATCTGGCGCGACACCGACGGCCGCATCACGCACTTCGTCAGCGCGATGGGAACGACCGGCACGATCATGGGCGTCAGCCGATACCTGAAGGAGCGGAATCCGGCGATCCAGATCGTCGGCGCGCAGCCCGAGGACGGTTCGCGCATCGCCGGCATCCGCAAGTGGCCGGAAGCCTACTTGCCGAAAATCTACGACCGAACGCGCGTCGATCGGCTGGAGTACGTCTCGCAGGCCGAGGCCGAGGTGATGGCGCGCCGGCTGGCGAGGGAGGAGGGCATCTGCGCCGGTGTTTCCTCCGGCGGGGCGCTGGCGATCGCGTTGCGTGTCGCGGCCGCGGTCGAGAACGCGACGATCGTGTTCATCGTCTGCGACCGCGGCGACCGCTACCTGTCGACGGGCCTGTTCAACGCCTGAGTACCCCGCTTTTCTGGCCGCGCGCCGGCGGTCGGGCTAGCCCGGATATTTCACGGGGGACGCGGGGATTGCGCGCGCGGATGCGCGCGGCAGGTTGCGCGAGAGGGGCGCAGCAAAGGCCGGCGGGCCTTTGCGAGCACTTGAGCGCAAGATGACCGCGCAGCCGCCGCGCAAGCCCGCGTAGCCCCGACGTTCCAAAGCGGCGATCCGCTTCGCGCGCCGCAAGTGCTTGACGAAGCTGACGAAATCGCCCATTCGTGGGCGACCTCGTGAAATTTCCGGGCTAGCGTTCAGGCGACAGTCAGCGGAATCTTTCCGATCTTCGCCCGCCACTCGCGCGGGCCAGTGTCATGCACCGACGTTCCGTTGGCGTCTACCGCTACGGTCACCGGCATGTCTTTGACCTCGAATTCGTAGATCGCTTCCATGCCGAGGTCCTGGAAGGCCACCACGCGCGCGGACTTGATCGCTTTTGCCACCAGATACGCGGCGCCGCCGACCGCCATCAGGTAGGCGCTGCGGTGCTTGCGGATCGCCTCGATCGCGGCCGGGCCCCGTTCCGCCTTGCCGATCATCGCGATCAAACCCGTTTGCGCCAACATCATCTCGGTGAACTTGTCCATCCGGGTCGCCGTCGTGGGACCGGCGGGGCCGACGACTTCGTCGCGCACCGGATCGACCGGCCCGACGTAGTAGATCACGCGGTTGGTGAAGTCCACTGGAAGCTGCTCGCCGCGCGCCAGCATGTCCTGGATGCGTTTGTGGGCGGCGTCGCGGCCGGTCAGCATCCGGCCCGAAAGAAGCAGCGTTTCGCCCGGCTTCCACGACGCGACCTCGGCGCGCGTCAGCGTGTCGAGATCGACGCGCCGGCTCTTCTCGTAGTCGGGCTGCCAGTGCACGGCGGGCCACAGGTCGAGCGACGGCGGCTCCAAGTAGACCGGCCCGCTGCCGTCCAGCACGAAATGCGCGTGCCGCGTGGCGGCGCAATTCGGGATCATCGCCACCGGCTTGCTGGCCGCGTGTGTCGGGTACATCTTGACTTTGACATCGAGCACGGTGGTCAGTCCGCCCAAGCCCTGCGCACCGATGCCGAGGGCGTTGACCTTCTCGTACAGTTCGACGCGCAGCCGCTCAACATCGTCGCGTGGGCCGCGCGCCAGCAGATCGCTCATGTCGAGCGGATCCATCAGCGCTTCCTTGGCGAGCAGCATCGCCCGCTCGGCCGTGCCGCCGATACCGATGCCGAGCATCCCCGGCGGGCACCAGCCGGCGCCCATCGTCGGTACGGTCTTCAGCACCCACTCGACGATCGAGTCGCTCGGGTTGAGCATCGCGAGCTTGCTCTTGTTTTCCGAGCCGCCGCCCTTGGCCGCGACCGTCACCTCCACGGTCGCGCCGGGCACCATTTCGACGTGCAGCACGGCCGGGGTGTTGTCACGCGTGTTCTTGCGCCCGAACTCGGGCGGATCGACGACCGAGGCGCGCAGTTTGTTGTCCGGGTGGTTGTAGGCGCGCCGCACGCCTTCGTCGACCGCCTGCTGCAATGAGCCGCCGCCGAACCCCGCCCAGCGCACGTCCATGCCGACCTTCAGGAACACGTTGACGATGCCGGTGTCCTGGCAGATCGGCCGCCTGCCTTCCGCGCACAGGCGCGAGTTGGTGAGGATCTGCGCGATCGCGTCCTTCGCCGCCGGGCTTTGCTCGCGCTCGTAAGCGCGCGCCAGATGCGCGATGTAGTCGGCCGGATGGTAGTAGCTGATGTATTGCAGCGCCGCCGCTACGCTTTCGATCAGATCGTCGCGTTCAATCGTGGTCATCGCTCGGCTCCCCCTCAATGCGAGCGCGCGCCCGCGGCCAGCCCGAGAATCCGATCGCAGGCAGCGATCGCCATCGCTGACAGCAGGAAGGCCAGATGGATCGCCGTTTGCGCGATCAGCGTCTTGCTGTCGTAGTTCTGCGCGTTGATGAAGGTCTTCAACAGGTGGATCGAGCTGATGCCGATGATCGCGGTGCCGAGCTTGACCTTCAGCACGCTGGCGTTGACATGCGACAGCCATTCCGGCTGATCCGGATGCCCTTCCAGGTGCAGGCGCGAGACGAAAGTCTCGTAGCCGCCGACGATCACCATGATCAACAGGTTCGAGATCATCACCACGTCGATCAGACCGAGCACGACCAGCATGATCACGGTCTCGTTCAGCTTCGGCTTCTCGAAGCCGATGACGTTGCCGTACGCGTCGCGGATCTTCGGCAACTCGTAACCGATGCCTTTCATCAGCGATTCGAGCGCGGCGGCGTCGCCGAAAACCGCCTCCAGCAGATGCCAGAGTTCGACCCAGAAGTGGTAGACGTATACGCCTTGGGCGACGATCAGCCCGACGTACAACGGCAGCTGCAGCCAGC
>DATLZG010000491.1:0-4434 GCA_035574095.1 Burkholderiaceae bacterium
CGAACTGCTGCAGTTCGCGCGCTCCCAATGGGCTTCGGCCGCGTCCGCGGCGGCTTCGATTGCCGACGCGAAGGCGTGCGTCATCGACAAGCTCGAAAGCTTGTTGTGGCAGCAGGGCTCCATCATCAACGTCAGCGATAGAGACGCCGCTTTACGACGTCTGTCCTGGTGGCTGATGGATGAAACCGGCGTGGAGCTTGCCGTGCGCGGCTTGACTTACGCCGACGGCGCGGCCACGGCGTTTCTCTGGATGCGGGACGTCGAGCGCATCAACGGCGGCATCGGCGAGGTGCGCCTGAATTTCAGCAACGTTCGAGGCGGCGAACTGCGTCCCGGCGACCTGCCGGTTCGCTACGTCGGCTCCTGACAGGGCGCGTTCGCGCGCCCTTTCTTTCAACACCCGGCGCGGTGGCGCGATGCGCTGCCGCGTCCATCTCTTACGAGGCAAACCATGTTCGACCAATCGGCGCCGCCGGCTGCGGCCGGCGAGCGCATCAAGTCACGCACCTTCGTGT
The DNA here is from genome assembly GCA_035574095.1 of Burkholderiaceae bacterium. GTDB lineage: Bacteria > Pseudomonadota > Gammaproteobacteria > Burkholderiales > Burkholderiaceae_F > JAKANT01. Next base: position 516 of record DATLZG010000491.1, read on the forward strand.
GCATCGGGCCGGCGCCATGCGAGGAGGACTGCGCGCAGTTGGGAGATGCCGACTACGCGGCCAGAACCCGCGACGAATTGCGCTGTTTCGCGCGCCAGATCGAGCGGCACTATCCGCCGCGCGGCTCGGCGCGGGTGCACAGCAAGTGGTTCGACCACGATTTCGGGCGGTACGCCGAGGTGGTCGTGTCCTACGACGAGGACGACGGCGAGGCCGAGGAGTACGCGCTCGAGGTCGAGCGCGACCCGAAGAACGTCCTGGCCAGATGGGACGATCAGGCGATCGGCGAGATGGCCGAGTGGCTGTTCCGCTGCCCGCGGCTGGAGGCGGCGCGATGAATGAGATGTCCAACGGCGCGCTGCTTTGTTTGCTGCTCGGCGAGGACGAGGCCGCCGCGCTTTCCGACAGGCCGCTGAGCGTCGCCTTCGGCCTCCGGGATCGGCGCCAGGCGCAGTGCCTGGGCGAACCCTGGGCCGAGTACGGCGCTCACCCCAAACTGGCGGCTGCCAGGGAACTGGTGCGCCGCTTGTTGCTCGAGAAGATGCACGAGGGCCTGCGTCTCGACTCGCCACAGGCCGTCAAGGACTTCCTCGTGCTTCACCTGGCGAATCGCGACCACGAGTGCTTCATGGCGCTGTTTCTGGACACGCAGAACCGCCTGATCGCGGCCCGCGAGATGTTCCGAGGCACGCTGGACCAGACGGCGGTTTATCCGCGCGAGATTGTGAAGGAAGCGTTGGCGCACAACGCGGCGGCGGTGATCTTCGCGCACAACCACCCATCGGGGACCCCCGAGCCGAGCCGGTCCGACGAAGTGTTGACGCGGACCTTGATTCAGGCGCTCGAGCTGTTCGACATCCGCGTCCTGGACCACATCGTGGTCGGCGGACCTGGAGCGGTCGTCTCGTTCGCCGAACGCGGGCTTCTGTAGGCATTGAAACATGCGGCTGCCGGTTCTACGCCGGCGGCCGCATCTAGGGCGGGCCTGCCCGCCGGAAAGGACTGAAGATGGAATTGGATGTCTGTTTTGGAGCGGATCTGCCAGCGTACGCAACCGTCCAGATCGACGTCGAGGACGGCGCGACGCGCGAGCAGATCGTCGAGAAGATCAAAGCCTTCGCCAACAGCGAGCAGTTCAACGAAGTTGGATTCGATGTCGAATGGGCTTGGATGGACTCCTTGCGCATCGTCGATGCGCGCTGCGGCGAACTGCACCTCGTCGAGGACGTTCCGCTGCAACCGTCCCCCTACGACGCGGGACAGTTGTTGCAAAAGTTCCTCAATGGACACATTTCGCTCGATGCGCTCGTGAAGTCGGCCGGCGCGGTACTGCTGCTCGATTGCACGGCGAAGGAATCCTGGCGCCGGACGCTGCAGCTTCCGGGCGCCGAGCCGGTCGAAGTGTCCTTCACGTGCCGCGCCGGCGCCACGCGCGAGGAGCGCGATGTCGCCTTCGTTCGGGCGCTGGCCGCCGTGGCACGGATCGTCGAAGCCGAGCCGGAGCGCGAATCGCAGGCCGCGGAGGCCGCCGCCGAGGTGGCAAAATGACGAGCATGCAGTTGCCGATCGAGGTCTACGACCTGCTGGAGCGCCGGCTTGGGCGCGAAGATGCGAGGGCGGTCGCCCAGAGCATCGAGGCGTCGCTGTCGCATATCGAGCAGCGCAGCAAGGAAATCTCGCTGCAGCGAAAGGTCGAGGCCAAAGACGAGCTGAAGCGCGAGCTGCGCGAAGAACTGTGCACCAAGGAAGACTTGGCGAATACCCGCGCGGAACTGAAGCAGGACATCGCCAACGTCCGTACGGAATTGGCGAACGTCCGCACGGAACTGAAGCAAGACATCGCCGCGCTTGAAAGCAGTATCGCCAAGCTCGAAGGGGCGATGGAGGCCAGGTTCGCCAGGATGGAAATGAAGTTCACCATTTACTTCCTGGTGACGATCTTCGTCGTGCTGTTCACCAACTCGAACTCGCTGCAACTGCTGGAGCGGCTGCTCGGCTTGGTGAAATAACGACGCCACCCCGTTCGCCTGTTGGCGCCACGGGGTGGCGTTTTCTTTTCTTGGCGGGCTACCGAGGCACTGCCGGCAGGTGCCCAAAGCGGGCGCGGCAGTTGGCCAGCGCGCCGTCCAGTTCCGACAGGTCCGTGGCCAGCGCCTCGATGCGGTCGAGCGCGAGCGACACCGAATCGGCAAACGAGAACCGCGGCCCGTCCTCGCCGTCCGCCAGCCGCGCCTCGAGTTGCTGCCTGCGCTTTTCCTGCAGCGTTTGCTCGCGGTCGCGGATGAAGAACACCACATCCGCATAGACGATGGCGTCGCGCGGCGGCATCGCCTCCACGTAGGCGAGCAGTTCGCGCAGCGCGTCGGAGCGGCGCTTCAACAGCGCCGCCACGCGCCGGTTCACCACCACCGTGGTGTTGGCGATCTCCAGCTCCGCCGGATCGTCGGTGCCGTCGCTGAGCTTGCGCATGCGCTCGGCGGTGCGTTCCGCATCGGCCACTGCCTTGTTCGCCTCCGTGTCGAGGTGCTGCGCGAACTCGCGCAGGTCCGACGTGCGCGGTCCGAGGCTGGCGCAGTCGCGCAGCCGCTGCGCCGTGTCGCCGGCGTCGGCTCGCCCGCCGCGGATCAGCGCGAAGCGGCGTTCGTCCGGGCGCTCAACGTCGTCGGTCATCGTCGATTCCTTCGGTTCGTTCTCGCGCGCGCTTGCGCTTCGACTCCAGCCACTGCCACGGCGACCGGAACTCGCGCATCTCCAGCCAGTGATGGCCGTTGTCGGGCGCGCGCTCGGCGCGGCGCGCGATCAGGCGCCGCGGTGGGACGACCGAAGCGCGCGCGGTGCTCATCAATCCCACTTCAGCAGAAGCCGCTCGTGCAGCACGGCGCCGATCATGATCACAGGGCAGAGCAGGATCGCCAGCAGCATGGCTGTTTCCGCCTCCGCTGGAAACGCCGGATCGGCGAACGGCGTGCGCATCAGCAACAGCGCGGCGCCGGCCGTGGTTCCGATGCCAGCGCAAAGCTGCCCTAACGGGTAGCGGTTCATCAGAACCGCGACGGCGCCCGGCACCAAGCCGAGCGTGATCACATCGAGATAGCCGGCAAACCATTTCTGCAGAACGTGCTGCGGCAGCGCAATGATTTCCACGACGAACGCCGTCATCAGCGCGGCCTGGATGCCCGTGTACACCCACGGCAGCCACTTGCTCCAGCGGTGCGGCTGCTGCGGCGAGCCACGGTTGCCGCGCCGGTAGGCTGAGTAGTTGTAGTCCATGAATTCCGCCTTTCTCCTATCAAGTTGGCGCGATCAACCTAGCACGGGTTTTCTCGCAGTCAAGGTGTTTCGCCTCACCGCATCAGGCATGCGTCCGCACCTCGCCCGGACTCGACAGCTTCGCTTGGTCGCGCGCGGCTCGCCGCGATCGGTTGGCCGGCGGCGGCAGCTCCGGCATCGGCTCCACCGTTCGCCACAGCCAGCCGCCGGCTTCGGCACGCTCGTTGGCGCACCGGGCCTTGTCCGCGTCGTCGGGCGGCACCAGATCCAGCGGCGTCGGCTCGTCTCCGGTGTCCAGTAGCAGGAAGTTGGGGATCGACTGCGGCCGCTTCAGTTCGTAGGGCAGGGGCTTGATGAATGCGCGCTGCTGCTGCACGAGCTGGCGCGCGAACAGCGCCTCCGCGTAGCTGAACACCGGAATCCAATCCTCCGTCACGAGCAGCGCGCTGGCGCGCTCGATCTGATAGATGGACTCGCGCCGCTCGAACGCCAATGCGGTGAGGATCAGATGCAGCTCGGCATCGAGGTCGCGCGCCTCGAGCGCACCCTCGTAGTTGTGCGCGAAGCGCTTCCAGGCTTGCTCGTCCATCAGCAGCGGCACGTCCGGCATGTGCTTCAGGACGATCTTTCGCGCACCGGCGGTGGTCGA